>JAADGJ010000017.1 GCA_013152435.1 Chloroflexota bacterium
TGGCATACAACAGCGGCGAGGCGCGACAGCGCTGGGAATTCCATGACTTCCAGCCGCAGGAGACCTTCGAGATCGCCCGGATCGATCGGGGGGATACCATCGAGGCGTTCGTCTCCAACTCGCAGGCGTACCAAGCCAACCTGCTGCGCTTCGCGACGGAGGCATACCGCCGCCGCAAATACGATCAGGTCCAGGGCATCTTCCAGTTCATGTTCGTGGATGACTGGCCGAGCATCACATGGGCCGTTGTCGACTACTACCGGCGCCCCAAGCTCGGCTACGCCTATCTGCGGACGGCCATGCAACCGGTGCTCCCCAGCATCGACGCCGCGCTGCCCGACCGCCTGGACCGGGCCACATGGGTCTACCGGGACCCCACGCGGTTCTGGTTCACCCTGTGGGTGGTGAACGACCTGCACCGTCCCTTCCCGGGCGCCATGCTACGCTGGGAGATCCGCATGGGCGATCGTTCCGTGATGGGAGGACAGGAGCGTGTGGATGTTCAATCGGACGCCTCCCAGGAGATCACGACGATCACGAACCTGAGCCTGCCATCGGGCGATTACGAGCTGCGGGTGCAGCTGCTGAGCGAGACCGGCCAACGCCTGGGGGAGAACCGGCTGGCCTTCCGGATCGCCGCATCTAAATGATGGGGACCGCATTGTGAAGCTTGTTGACCGCAGGTGGAGCGTGGGAGCTCCACCTGCTATGAGGAACACAACCTTCCGCATAGCGTAACCTGACGCCGATGGAAACGTAGAGGGACCGCATCATGGACGCGAAGGCAACAGGAGAGGGATGGGCGCGATGGGGGATCGCGGCGATCATACTCGTCGCCTTCCTCGGGCTGATGGCCTATCAGTACGCGCCGGCCTGGCTCCCCAAGGCATTCCGGCTGACCCGGATCGGCCTCAGCCGAAGCGTCGAGCGCGTCTCCAGCCCTCACTTCGAGATCGATAACCGCTCGGACGCCAGCCCGGAGCAGATCCAGAAGCTGCAGAATCTCCTCGAGGAGCAATACGCTGTCCTGACCCGCTTCCTCCGCCGGGAGCCACCGGAGCCGATCCAGGTGGAGGTGCTGCAAGAGGGGAACCTTCCCGCCCTCCCGGTCGACGGGCACCTGCAGCTCTCCTACAACGGGTACGTGGACACCGAGATGGCCGGGCTCGCGCTGGGAATTCTCATCGCGGGGAAGCCGGATCCGATCTTCGCGTCCGGCGGCGTGGCCCTGTACGCGCTGGAGGAGATGGACATGCTCCCCGTGTCCATCCACCAGAAGAGCGACGCCTGGGTCACGTGGCTCGTGCAGAGGGACCAGCTGCTTCCGTTGGAGCAGGCGCTTGACGTGAGCTGGACCTCCCCGCCGGCGGATATCCTCCGTTCCGTGGTGGAGGGCGCCTCCTTCAGCCGATGGTTGGTCGCCCGAGCGGGATGGGACGCCTATTGGCAGTGGTTCGATGGGGCGGATTTCGAATCGACGTTCGGGATGCCGCCATCGGAGGCGGAGGCCGCGTGGCTGTCCGACGTCCTGGCGCAGGAGCTGGAGCCCCTTCCCTGCGGCGCGGCGCTCAGCGGCAGCCTTTCCCGGGTGGTCTGTCGGGAACTGGAGCGATAGTCGTATGTACTCGCTGTCCAATCTCATCGCCATCGCCTATTTCCGTGTCCGGGGGAACCTCGGCCATCGCCTCGCTCTGGCCCTGGGCGTGCTGCTGGCCGCGCTCGTCGTCAGCGCCAGCATCCTCTACGCCGAGGCTGCCGGCCTCGCCGTCCTGCGGGATCGGCTGTCGCAGGCCCAGACACGGTACGATCTCATCGTCAAGGGGACCCGAGAGCTGGTGGATCCCCGAAGCTATGAGGAGACCACCCGGCTCCTCTCGGAGCAGATCCCGACGGCCATCGGGATCCCGATCACCGTCCAGGGTCGCCACGGCCTGTCGCGATCGCTGGTCATGGTGCGCGAGGGAGAGCAGGCTCGGGGCAATTATGTGAACCTCCCCCGGGCCCGGGTACAGTTCTACGCCGACTACCAGGGGCTGGTGGATGTCGTCGAGGGGCGATGGCCCGAGCCGGTACGGGATCCCCAGCGGGATCTGGAGGCGCTCATCACCCGCGACTTCGCGGAGAAGATGAAGCTGTCCGTCGGGGATCGAGTCCGCCTGGAGCTTTTCCAGGGGCAGGAGCGGCCCCAGGGCGTGTGGGTGCGCGTCGTGGGCATCACCGCGCCGCGCGCCCAACCGGACACCCGGGCCCTGTACTACGCCCCGCATTTCCTGGACGAGAGCTTTCTGGTCCCCGAGGAGACGTTCTTTCGCGCCCTGACCGTGGCCATCGTCCCGGCGCAGGCGGAGTTCACCTGGGTGTACAACCTGGACATCGGGCAGATCACCGTGGACAACGCCGCGGCCGTCCTGGCGGGCATCGACCGCTACCGATTCCTGGTGACCAGCCAGCTGGACGATATCCAGTTTCTGACCACGCTGGACAACGCGCTCCAGGATTACCGGAAGAACACGGCCGTTCTGAGAGCGATGCTCCTGCTCTTCGGCGCGCCGGTTGTGGGCATCGCCTTCTATTACGTGGTGATGGCGGCCAGCCTCATCGTGTTCACCCAACGAGAGGAGATCGGGGTGCTCAAGAGCCGGGGCGCCAGCACCTCTCAGATCCTCCTCCTCTACGTCTTCGAGATATTCGCCCTGGCTCTGCTCGCCGTCCTGATCGTGCCCCCGCTGGCGATCCCGGTCGCCCAGGCCATCGCCCACGCCAGCAGCTTCCTGCGGTTCGATCTGCCTCGCTCGGTGCCCGTGACGTTGCGCCCGGCCATTCGCGGGTACGTGCTACTGACCGCGCTGCTAGCCGGCCTGGCCATCCTCTTGCCCGTGATCCGGGCCTCCCGGGAGAGCATCGTGACGGTGAAGCAAAGTCGCGCCCGCCCACGGGAAACCCGGCTGGCCCATCGCGTCTACCTGGATATCCTGCTGCTGATCCTGGCGGCGATCGGCTACCGCACGTTGACCCAGAGCGGGTCCATCGTCACGCGAGGGTCGGGCGGCGAGCTTCAGATCGATCCATTGCTGCTGGCCACGCCCGTGGTGGCGGCCGCCGGGCTGGGGCTCTTCTTCCTGCGCGTGGCGCCGTGGCTCCTGCGTGGCCTGGCGTGGATGGCCGCTCACTCGGATGGGCTGATCCTGGTCACCGCCTGGCGGGAGCTGAGCCGGCGCAGCGACGTGGCCTACGGGAGCCTGCTCCTGCTGCTGATCTTCACGCTGGCATTGGGGCTGTTCACCGCCTCCGTAGCGGGCACCTTCGACCTGAACTACGCCCATCAGGCTCTCTACCGCGCGGGGACGGATCTACGCGTGAGCCATTTCAACTTCGAGGCGCTGCGTTGGGAGATCAAGCCACTGGATTGGTACACCTCGCTGCCCGGCGTGCGGGCGGTCAGTCCGGCCCTGCGCGTCCGTCTGGTAGGGCGGCCCGCCGAGGTCCGGGCGAAGGGCACCCTGCTGGCCGTGGACCCAGAGACCTTTGCGGAGGCCGCGTGGTGGCGGGACGACTTCGCCTCCACCTCCCTGGCCGCCCTGCTGGACGTCCTGCGGCAAAACCCCAGGGGTGTATGGGCCAGCCAGGGCTTCGGCCGTCGGTACCGACTGCAGCCGGGCGATTCCTTTGACATGGACGTGGACGGGATACGCGTGGACTTCGTCTTCCTGGGGGAGATCCGCTACTTCCCCACGCTGGATCCGACGAAGGGGGACTTCGTCGTCGCGAACCTGAACTACGTCCAGGAGGCCACGGGGTTCCCGCCCGGGGAGGCGTGGCTGAAGATCTCGGGCGGCCAGCGCGCCCGAGAGCGCGTGAAGGCGATCCTGAACGGCCTGGGAGACACGCTCAACCTGGCGGATGGACACGAGCTCGCGGGCATCCGCGGCGACGACCCGCTGCGCACAGGGCTTTTCGGGGCGCTCTCCGTCGGGTTCATCGTGGCCACATTGCTCAGCGTCCTGGGGTTTCTCCTGTATGCTTATGTGACCATCCGGGCGCGCATGCTGCAGTTCGGCGTCCTGCGAGCACAGGGACTCCTCTCCGGGCAGCTGGCTGCCCTGCTGGCCGTGGAGCAGATCACCCTGGTGGGGCTGGGTGTGCTCACCGGCACGGCGCTAGGGGTGGGCAGCTCCGATCTCTTCACCCGTTTCCTGCGCGTCAGCATCATCGCCCGGGAGGCCGTCCCGCCCTTCCAGATCGTCACTCCCTGGGGACTGATGGCCCGCGTGTACCTGATCCTGGCGCTGATCCTGCTAGCCGGGCTCGTGACCACCATGATGATGCTGCGGCGCCTGCAGGTCTACGCGATCTTGCGGCTGGGGGAGGCATGAGATGAGCACGCCCCTGGTGATCTGCGAAGAGCTGGTGAAGATCTATCAATACGACGGCGTGGAAACCCTGGCCCTGAACGGGCTGAACCTGGAGGTGTACGAGGGCGAGGTGCTGGCCATCGTCGGCCCCAGCGGATCGGGGAAGAGCACCCTGATGAACATCCTGGGCGGGCTGGACCGCCCCACATCCGGCAAGGTCACGGTGGGAGACATCGATCTGCTGTCCCTCGATGACGCCGGACTGGTGCGGTATCGCCGGGAGGTGGTCGGGTTCGTCTGGCAACAGAACGCCCGCAACCTCCTCCCCTACCTGACGGCGCTGGAGAACGTCTGTCTGCCCATGCGCCTGGCCGGGCTTCCCCGGCACGAGCAGCTATCCCGGGCCTGGGCGTTGCTGGAGGCGGTGAGCCTGGAGGATCGCGCCCATCATCGCCTGATGGCCCTTTCCGGCGGGGAACAGCAGCGGGTGGCCATCGCCATCGCCCTGGCCAACAGCCCCGCGCTCCTGCTGGCCGACGAGCCCACCGGGTCTGTGGACAGCGAGACGGCCGCCCAGATCATCGACCTGTTCCGGCATCTGGGGCACGCCTTCGGCGTCACCGTCGTCATCGTGACCCACGACCTGCTGGTTGCCCAGCACACCGATCGGGCGGTGGAGATCCGGGATGGGCGCACATCCTTTGAGCGGGTGCGGCGCGGCAGGACGATGTTCGACGAGTACCTGATCGTGGACGAGGATGGACGCGTGCGACTGCCCCCGCACATCATCGAGCAACTGCGCATCGGCCGGCGCGTTCGCGCCCACCTGCGAGGGGACCACCTGGAACTCTGGCCGGTGAAAGAATGAGGCCAGTCGCGTGAGGTCAACGGTTAGTGGAGGGAAGCATGTGGTATCACCTGCTGACGTCACCTAAAGCTGCGCCCGAGTTCGCCCAATCCTCTGCGGAAGTGCTCTACGCGTCCACGCGTAATCTGATTCTCGCCACCTTCTGCATTTCCGCTTTCTTCATGGCGGCGGTCTCCATGAAGCGCCCCACCCCCACGGATCTGGTGACCTTTCCCCTCTTCGCGTTGGCGATGCTCGTCTGCCTGCTCGCCCTGTGGTTGCTTCAGAAAGAGCTCCTGCTCACCCAGATAGTGTGGCAGGGAGCGCTGGTCGGTCTGCTCATGTTGGCTATCTACCTCCTGGACGAGCCCATGTTGGGGTTCGGCCTAGCCCTGCTCCCCATGCTGGCCGTGGTCACCCTAGGCTGGCCAGCCGGCTTGATCGCCGAGGGCGGCGTGGCGATCCTGGCGTGGGGGCTCGCTCGCGGATGGCTCGCGCCCCCTCTACCTCTTTCCTACAGCCTCGGCATCGCGACTGGGGGGGCGATCAGTGGGCTACTGGGATGGGCAGCCACGCGCACGCTGTACACGATCACCCAATGGGCCCTCCTCGGCTTCGAACAGGCGCGGCGACAAATGGAAGAGGCGCGAAACCAACGCCTGGAGCTGGAACAGGTCAAGGAAGATCTGCTTCATGCCAACTGCGAACTGGCCAGGCTATCCGATCGTCTAAAGGCAATGTATCAGATCGCTGAGGAGGCGCGACGGGCCAAGGAGGAGTTCGTGGCCAATGTCAGCCACGAGTTGCGTACGCCCCTCAACATGATCATCGGCTTCGCTGAGATGATCACCCAGGCCCCGCAGATCTACGGCGACGCGCTCCCGCCAGCGCTCCTGGCCGATATCGCCGCGATCCAACGGAACAGCCAGCACCTGGCCCAGCTTGTAGATGACGTGTTGGACCTGAGCCAAGCCGAGGCGAGGAAGATGGTGCTGAGCAAGGAATGGGTCTCGCTCCAGGAGATCATCCACGCGGCGACCATCGCCGTGCAAGCCTTCTACGAATCCAAGGGGCTTTATCTGAAGGTGGATGTACCATCTGACCTGCCCACCGTCTTCTGCGACGAAACGCGTATTCGTCAGGTGATGCTCAATCTCCTGAGCAACGCCGGTCGCTTCACTGAGCGGGGGGGCGTTCAGGTAAGGGCATGGCGCGAAGATGACAGCATCATCGTTAGCGTCGCCGATACGGGGCCAGGTATCCCTCCGGAGAAGCAGGAGAAGATCTTTGAGCCATTCCAGCAACTGGACAATTCCATCCGGCGGGCCCATGGGGGCAGCGGCCTAGGCCTGAGTATCAGCAAGCGCTTCGTGGAGATGCATGGCGGCAGGATGTGGCTGGAGAGTGCCGTGGGCGAGGGGACGACCTTTTACTTTAGCCTGCCTTTGCACACGCCGATAGCCACCACGCCAGCACAGAGTGATGCCTTGCGCTGGTTCAACCCCTATCAGCCTTATGAGACCCGGATGAGACGCTCAAAGGCCCCACTCCCAGAGTTGCCCCCTCGATTCGTGCTGCTTGAGCGTCAGGGATCCTTACAACGACGGCTGCGGCATTATCTTGAGGAAGCCGAGATCATCCCCGTACGCACCATCGAGGAGGCCAAGCAAGAGTTGCACCGTATGCCAGCCCGAGCGCTGATCATCAACGAATTTCCCCCGTCGGAGATATCGGGGGGACAAGACGGGGTCGACAGCCTAGCCGATCTCCCCTATGGGACGCCGGTCATCGCATGTTGGGTCCCGGACGAGGGGACCGCGGCCAAGGAACTCGGCGTCGTGCAATACCTCGTCAAGCCGGTGAACCGGGAGACGTTACTGTCCGCCCTGGAGGATCTGGGGGAAGAGGTGGAGAGCGTGCTGATCGTGGACGACGAGCCCGAGGTAGTACGCCTTTTCTCCCGCATGATCGCCTCCGCAGACCGCTCCTATCGCGTACTCCGCGCAAACGACGGCCAGCGAGCGTTGGATCTGCTACGAGCGCGACGCCCCGACACGATGCTGTTGGATCTGATCCTGCCAGGGATGGATGGGTTTCAGGTCCTTCGCGAAAAACAGCGGGATCCTTCCATCCGGGACATCCCGGTCATCGCCATCTCATCGAGGGGCCCGATTGGCCAGCCCATCGTGAGCGATATGTTGCACGTGACACGCGGCGGCGGATTGTCCATGCGAGATCTGGCGGCCTGTATCGAGGCAGTCAGCGAGGCCCTGGTCCCATCCGATCGAGCTGGCGATCGAGCGCGCTTAGAAAAGCAGACCGCGTGACGGGCTTGCGCACGAAGTCGCTCGCGCCCAGGAGCAGGGCCAGATCCCGCTGGGCCAGGATAGTGCACACGATGATGGGGATATAGCTCGTGGCCGGGTGTTGCCGGAGACGCCCCAGGACCTCCCAGCCATCCAGGTGGGGCATCATCACGTCCAGGACGATGATCTGGGGCGAGATCTGGGTGGCAAGAGAGATGCCCTGTTCCGGGTCCCGCGTGCCCACCAGGCGATACCGGGTGGCCGTGGTATAGCGCTGGAATAGCTGCAGAGCATCTGCACTGTCATCGATGACCAGGACAGGGACCTGTTCAAGGGCGGGTGCGATGAGGGTGGCGTCGAACCCACGAATATCCGCTGAGAGGTTTAAGACGCAACCGCAAAGTTCGGCCAGATGGGAAGCGGTGTTGAGGTTCGTTGCGTCGTCCTTCTGGGGCGGCTTAGGGCCAGAGGGGTATTGGGGACACCGGATGCGCATCTCGATGTCCCAATGCAGAGGTCGGACTGAGAACTCCACATCGCCGCCTTCGGCTCGAGGGATCACCACACTGAACAGGTTGATCAGGATCTGACGCAGAGCCACGGAAGCGATCCCCACTTTTGGTAACTCGTCCACCATCGAAGTCTCAATGCGCACACGATACCGCTCAGCCAGCCTTTGGACCAGATCTAGCACAGTGGGGAGTACCTGTGCCAGATTGGTAAAATTCACGCCCCGCGACTCCCGGAACCAAGCGAGCTCCCGCTCAAGCGCCTCTAACGTCGTATCTCGGCTATCATGATCCAAAGGCCGATGCGATACGGCTTCCAATCCCTCTGATAGTCCGTACTGTTCCCACAGAAGATCGGCCAACGTCTCCTGGGCGGCGTTCTGCCAGCGCCGGAGATGGCGCTCCGTCACTCCCAACTGATCCGCAACCTCCTTGGCGCTTAACTGCTCTACATATCGATAAAACAGCGGTTCGTAAACACGCCAGGCCGGCGATTGAGGCGGCTCGCCAGGGGGCGGCTTCAGCGCCTCGATCGCGTCGATCAGGATTCGCTGCAGAGCCGAGGCTGTATCGAACCGCTCCGCTACGCCGAAGAGGGCGGCCAGCGGGTTCCGGCGCAAACGCTCCGGATTGTATAGGTGGTTGAGCGCATTCCGCAAATGTAGAAGGAATTCTTCTCTGGTTACCATGTCCGCTCGAATGTCCGATTTATGTCCGGACTCCCTCCAAGAGATCAAGTTATATTATAGAGGGATCAAACGATGCCCACAAGCCTCGTTCGTCTTATTATCCGCCGTACTTCAAACATAGGGATTCCCTAGGCACGCACCAAGGTCTCTTCCGACGTTCACGGCTTGCTCCCCAAATACAAGCGAGCGACTTCATCGTCTAAGCCCCCAAGAAGAAAGTAGGAAAGGAAGGAGGATACCATGTCCACTCAGCGCATTAGCAGACGGGATTTTCTCCGTTGGAGCGCCATCGGGTTAGGAGGAGCCTTCCTGGCCGCGTGCGCCGCGCCCACACCCCAAGCCCCTGCCGAGGAGGAGAAGCCTGCTCCTGAGGTGGCTGAAATTGAGCTGCCCGAAGTGGAGTGGTGGCATTCCTGGGGCGGCACCACAGGAATGGCAGCCTTAACAGCCGTGGAAGAGGCGTGGAACAGTAGGGAAGACAAGCCATTCCGCATCAAGCGCCTCCACGTCCCGGAAATGAACGACAAGCTGCTGACGGCCATCGCCGGAGGGACGCCTCCTGATGTGGGCGTCTGCTGCGTTGCGTATGCACAGCTCTACGCTCGCGGGGCCGTGATCCCGCTGGACGACTACATCGCCGCCAGCGAGGTGATCAAGAAAGAGGATTTCGTCTCCGGGCTCTTCGAGTCTATGACGTGGCAAGGGTCCACCTATGGCGTCCCCGCGTTGGAATGTGGACCTCGCTATGGCCTGATGTACAACAAGGCCCTGGTCGCCGAGGCCGGCCTGGACGAGGCGAACCTGCCGCAGACCTGGGATGAGATGTTCGAGTGGCACAAGGCGCTCACCAAGTTCGACGAGGCCGGAAATCTGGAGATCGTGGGCTTCGACCCGCGAGATGCCACCGCCGGCGTTGGCCCCCGCACGAACATCCCCATGTTCTGGGGCGTCACCTACGGCCTTGAGGTGTGGGATCAGGACACAATGAGCTTCTACTTCGACGATGAGCGATTCATCAGGGCCCTGGAGACGATCAAGAAGTTCTACGACTACGTCGGCGTGGAGAAGATGGAGGCCTTCCGCGACAGCTATGGCGGCTGGACGCAGAGCCCGTCGGCTAGCTTCCCCAGCGGGGTCGAAGCCACGATCGTCACCGGCTACTACGCGCCCGGCGAGCTGGCCCATTCCGCACCGGACAAAGAATTCGGCGTCGGCTGGGCGCCGCGGCCGGAGGAGCGGCGCAACGTTAAGTTCCAATCCGTAGGCGGCCATCCGGCTTACATCCCCAACGGTGCCAAACATCCGAAGGAAGCCTTCATGTTCATTGAGTTCCTGACCACTGACAAGGTCGCGGAGATCATGTTCGAGACGACGGGCTGGCTCCCGGGCCGCAAGGCGTTCTACGATCCGAAACGCCCCGAGGCGCAGAAGTACGCCGGGTTATCCTGGTACCTTCAGTCAGTATCGGAGGCGGATGAGCTCTGGGCTGGTCCAGTGATCCCCATCGACGCCTTTGTGAATCAGGAGCGTGGCCGGGCGTTCGACGCGGTCATTTACGGCGACAAGACCCCGGAGCAGGCCGCCTTGGATCTGCAGCAGGCGTGCACCGAGGAGCTGAGGAAGCAGTTCCCGGATCTCGTCGGATAAAAGCGTCTCCAGGACAAGGGGCGTCCGCGGAGGACGCCCCTCATTTTCTTTGTCACGAGGGACAGACTATGCTCGCGACACGATGGCGTACGAATCGGTTACGAATCAAGGCTATTCTGACCGGACTCGGCTTCATCTCTCCCTGGCTGGTGGGATATATGACTTTCACGATCTATCCCATCATCGCCTCCCTGTACTACAGCTTGATGCGTTACGACGTCCTGCGCCCACCTCGTTTCATCGGGCTGGAGAACTATCTCGAACTGCTCACCAAGGACACGATCTTCCGCACCGTTGTGTGGAACACCCTGTTCCTGGTCTTCATCGGGGTGCCAGCGGGGCTGGCCACGGCCTTCCTCCTGGCCTCCCTGCTCAATAAGGACATCAAGATCCGTCCCGTATTCCGGACGATCTTCTTCCTTCCCTCTCTTGTGCCCGCGGTGGCCTCAGCCGAGGTGTGGCGCTGGGTCTACAATACGAACTACGGGCTCATCAACTCCTTACTGAAAGGAATGGGGCTCAGTGTGATCCCCTTCCTATCATCCGTGCACCTGGCCAAGCCATCGCTGATCCTCATCCACATGTGGTCCCAGGGCACGGCCATCGTGATCTTCCTGGCCGCCCTGCAGGACGTGCCTCGATCGCTCTATGACGCGGCCTTGGTCGACGGCGCCAATGCCTTCCAACGGTTCTGGCATGTGACGATCCCCATGTGCACGCCGGCCATCCTCTTCGTCATGCTTACGGGCATGATCGGCATGTTCCAATATTTCACCCTAGGCTGGCTGCTCACCGAAGGCGGGCCTCACGAGGCAACGGAATTCTATAGCATCTACCTGTACCGGAACGCCTTCCAATATTTCAAGATGGGGTATGCGTCCGCGCTGGCATGGATCTTGTTTATCATCATTGTCACGTTCACCGTCCTCATCTTTCGTTCATCCGCGCGCTGGGTCTACTACGCCGGGGAAGAGCTTTGATGGTCATCGCTAGAGTTTCACTTTAGGAGGCTGATACGATGCAGCGAAGTGAGACCATGCGGGAAGATTCCATTCTTAAACAATGGCGGTTCAGCATCCCGCTCCTCAAGATCATTCAGCGGACGTTGCTATATGTCTTATTGATCGCCCTAAGCCTGATCTTCGCAGGTCCGCTCCTGTGGATGATCTCCACCTCGCTCAAGACCGATCCACAGGTTTACCACGTACCCCCCATCTGGATACCGAATCCTATCCGCCTCGCGAACTATCCAGAGGCGTTATCCGCCCGCCCGTTCGGGCTATATACCATGAACACGCTGAAATACGCCTTGTCTAGCGTTCTCGGCGTAGTGCTTTCGAACTCTTTGGTGGCCTATGGGTTCGCGCGCATCCAATGGCCCGGCCGCGATGTGTTCTTCTTCATCTGCATCTCGGCTATGATGATTCCCTTCCAGGTGCGCATGATCCCCCTCTACCTGATCTTCAAGGAGCTAGGATGGTTGAATACTTATAAACCCTTGATCATCCCTACCTATCTGGGAATGCCCTATTACATCTTCCTATTACGTCAATTCTATTTAACCATCCCGCAGGAGCTATCGGATGCCGCGCGTGTGGATGGCTGTTCCCATCTGGGCATCCTCCTTCGCATCATCCTGCCCCTGGCCAAGCCAGCCATCGCGGTGGTAGCCTTGCTGCAATTCATGGCCGCCTGGGATAACTTCCTGGGGCCTCTGATCTATCTGAGCGATGAGTCCCTCTACCCCATCGCTCTTGGCCTCCGGCAATTCCGAACGGCTTTCCAGGAGGAGCTGATGTGGCCTTATATGATGGCAGCTAGCACGGCCACCATTGCCCCCGTGATCCTCATCTTCTTCTTCGTACAGCGGACCTTCGTGGAGGGTATCACCATCACCGGCATCAAGGGATAGGTCCGTGCAATCGTTGCTTCAACGGCCTTCTCGCATTGTGCCGATAAACGCATGAGGGGCTCACAAGGGCCGCCCTTACATGAGCTGCTCACGTAGGGGCAGCCCTTGTGGCCGCCCCATGCACATCCACCGAACAGCACAGATGGGAGCCCTCACCTGCCATCATCTCCTATCCGAGAGCGGTCACATCAAGGGTGTCATTGCCATAATGTTGTCGTCTATGCTAGTATGAACGAGTCCAACCTTGCCATATTATCGAGGAGACAATGAGGAAGATCACCGTACACATGATCGGTCAGGCCCATCTGGATCCCGTGTGGCTCTGGCGTTGGACGGAGGGCCGGGCCGAAGCGTTGGCCACCAGCCAGTCGGCGGTGGATCGGCTTCACGAGTACCCCGATTTCCACTTCACTCGAGGAGAGGCCCAGGTTTACCAGTGGATCGAGTGGGAGAACCCCGAGCTCTTTCGCCAGATCCTCGCCCTTATCCACCAGGGGCGATGGCATGTCGTCAACGGCATGGTGGTCCAGCCGGACATGAACCTGCCTCAGGGTGAATCCTTCGTGCGCCAGATCCTGCTGGGCAAGATCTACATGCGCGAGCATCTGGGCGTGGAGCCGCACATCGCCTATTGCGTGGACAGCTTCGGACACGCGGGCACGCTGCCCCAGATCCTCAAGAAATGCGGCTTCGACGCCTACGTCTTTATGCGGCCCGGCCCCCACGAGAAGGAGCTTCCCGCCAACGTCTTCTGGTGGCAGGCGCCCGACGGCAACCGCGTGCTGGCCTTCCGCATCATCCCCTCCTATGCGACCCGGCCGCAGGACCACTCGGAGCACATCTCGGAGGCCATCGAGGCGACCCCACCGCAGCTCTCCCATACCATGTGCTTCTTCGGCGTGGGCAACCACGGAGGCGGCCCCACCAAGCAGCAGATCGAGAACATCCAGGCTATCGCCCGCTCCCGCGACGATGTGGAGATCCGGTTCAGCTCGCCCGAGGCCTACTTCGCGGCCATCGCGCCGGAGGCGGAGGCCCTGCCGGTGGTGGCCGAGGAGCTGCAGTTCCACGCCGTCGGCTGCTACTCCGTCGTCAGCGAGCTGAAGCGTGCCCACCGCCAGGCGGAGTGCAGCCTGCTGGTGGCGGAGCGTATGGCCGCCCTGGCGGAGCTGTGGGCCGATCGGCCGGCGCCCAGGGAGCGGCTGCGTGCCCTCTGGCATGACCTCTGCTTCAACCAGTTCCACGACACGCTGGGGGGGACGTGCATCAAGGAGGCGACGGACGAGGCCATCATGGCCTTCGGTCGGGTCATCCTGGGCGCCCGGGAGATCGCCGACGACGCCGGTCGTGCCATCGCCGCCCGGGTGAACACCGCCGGCCCCGGCGGCACGGTGGTGCTCTTCAATCCGTTCGCCGAGCCCATCACGCCATACGTGGAATACGAGCCGTGGACGGACAGGCGCCCCTGGGAGGCTGAAGGCTGGGGGCTGGTCGATGAGAAAGGCCATCCCGTCCCATACCAACTGATCGAGACTCACGAGGCCCTCTCCACCCCGCGCCGTGGCATCAAACGGCTCGTCTTCCAGGCCAAGCTACCCCCTCTGGGATACCGCGTCTACCGATTCATGCCGAACGCCCCGCGAGCCGCCATCGACGAGGAGGACGTGTGGGCGACGACGACCACGTTGGAGAACGATCGTCTGATCCTCCGTCTGGACCCCGACACGGGGAACATCATCTCCTGCGTGGATAAGGATAGCGGGTTAGAGCTGGTGGGCCCGGATGGGTGGAATGTGCCCCAGGTGCTGAAGGACACCAGCGATACCTGGTCCCACGGCGTGCGGCGCTTCGACCAGGTGATCGGCACCTTCGGAAACGCTCGGATCACCGTCTGCGACAACGGCCCCCTCCAGGCCTCGATCCTGGTGGAGCGCCATCACGAGGAGAACGTCTGGCTACAACAGATCATCCTGCGCCGGGGGGAGGCCGAGATCCTGGTGCGGAACTGGCTGACCTGGCAGGGACACTGGACCATGCTGAAGCTGGCCTTCGACGTGCCCACCGATGCCCCCCAGGCCGCCCACGACATCCCCTTCGGCTGGTGCTGCCGCCCCTGCGACGGCAGCGAGGTCCCCACCCAGATGTGGATGGACGTCAGCGGCCCGGCCCGGGATCAGCCTGACCAGGTGATCGGGCTGGCGGTGCTCGACGACGGCAAATATGGCTGCGATGTGCGGGGCAGCGTGATGCGGCTGACGATCCTGCGCAGCCCGCCCTACGCCTACCACATCCCCCACCCCATCGGCACCAAGCATCGCTACGACTGGATCGATCAGGGCCAGCAGGAATTCACCCTGGTGCTCCGGCCCCATGTGGGCGATTGGCGAGATGCAGGGGTTGTCCACCGCGCTCGGGAACTCAACCTTCCCCTCGTGCCGATCACCATGCACTGTCATGAGGGGGAGTTGCCGCCCGTGGCCTCGCTGATGGAGATCACATCACCGGAGATGGAACTCACGGCGTTGAAGCCGGCTGAGGACGGCGATGGATACATCGTTCGCGTCGTCGATCGTCACGGCCGCGGGGGTAAAGGGGAGCTACGGTGGCGGGAGGAGCGATTCCCGCTGAGCCTCGCCCCCTTCGAGGTGGTGACGCTGCGATTGGCCCATCGCGAGAGCCGCTGGCAAGCCATTCCCTGCGACATGATCGAGCAGCCGTTGAAGGGATTATCCCAGGTTAGAGAGCCCATTATCGACGTTCCTGATAAGCCTTGATCTTCTCGTATAGGGTCGTTACCGTTTCATCGCGAAAGTGCTCGTCTCGCCAACGCAGGTAATCACCATGTCCTACTTGCCAATTGGCCCAGAAACGAGCGACCTTAGACGGACTCAGATGCTGCAACAACACCTGATATGCTTCCCGTAACACCTCGCCTTCGGCGAGAACCTTAATGTCCATTATCCCTCTCCCATCACATTTCTAGCTAGATTTTGATGATAACCTGCGTTTTCCAAATACGCAACTGTTTTGATTGTAAGGAGGCATCATGTCCGATCGCCCCAACATCCTCATCTTCATGACCGACCAAGAGCAGGGGGCCGTGGTCGAGCCCGGCCATCCCTGTATGACCCCCAACGCGGATCGGCTGGCGCGTGAGGGCATCCTCTTTCGCCAGACGTATGCCCCCTACGCGCACTGCTGCCCCTCCCGCGCCACCTTCATGACCGGCCTCTACCCCAGCCGCCACGGCGTCTATAACAACGTGTGCACGCCCACGGCCATCCACTTCGGGCTGAACCCGGGCGTGGTCACCTTCTCCGAGTTGCTGCGTCAGTCCGGCTACCGCCTGGTCTACAGCGGGAAGTGGCACGTCAGCAACGAGGAAGGCCCCGCCGATCGCGGTTGGGACGAGCTGATCGTGACGGCGGGAAAGGGCTGCGCCTATCAGCACCACCGCAGGCCAGAGGAATGGCGCAGACGGGCGCAGGAGCCCGAAGAGATCGGCCCCCGCCGTCGCGGCCAGATCCTGCGCCCCGGCTGGGGCCACTACCAGCTCTACGGCGCCATCCCCGACGGCGGCCCCAAAGGCTACGAAGGATTGCAGGATTACGCCGTGGTCAAGGCCGCGGTGGACGCGCTGCCGGAGCTCGCACAAGGGGATGATCCCTGGGTGCTCTTCGTCGGCCCCGTCGGCCCTCATGATCCCTTCATCGTGCCCGAACGTTTCGCCCGCATGTACGATCCCGAGGATATCCCCCTCCCGCCGAGTTATCATGATACGCTGGAGGATAAGCCGCGAGTGTACCAGCGTATGCGCCGTCAGTACTGGAGCCAACTCACCGAGGACGAGGTGCGGGAATCCATCGCCCATTACTGGGCCTACTGCACTATGATGGATGCCCTCCTGGGCGAGGTGCTGGACGCGCTGGAGGCGACGGGCCAGGCCGAGGACACGCTGGTCATCTTTCTCTCCGACCACGGCGACTACTGCGGCGCCCACGGCCTCTACATGAAGGGCGTGCCCGCGTTCCGCGAGGCGTATCACGTCCCCTGCGTCATGCGCTGGCCCAAAGGCATCCGCAACCCCGGCCGTGAGATCGATGCCTTCGTCACGCTGGCTGACTTCGCGCCCACCTTCCTGGAGCTGGCTGGCGTCCCCGTGCCGGAGGGGCTCACCGGCCGCAGCCTCGTCCCCTTCCTGCAGGGCGAGGCGCTCGACGACTGGCCGGATACCTTCTATACACAGTTCAACGGGGTGGAGCTGTACTACACCCAGCGCGTCGTCATGACGCGGAAGTTCAAGTACGTCTACAACGGCTTCGACTTCGACGAGCTGTACGATTTGCGCAACGATCCGCATGAGATGGTCAACGTCGCCGGCCGTCCGGAATACCAGGGGATCAAGCGGGAGCTGGTGCGGCGGATGTGGCGCTTCGCGGCCGATCAAGGGGACGAACTGATCTTCAACCCATACGGCACCGTAGCCCTGGCCCCCTGGGGCCCCATGGAGGGATTGCGATGAACTTCATCTTCTTCATGCCCGATGAACTGCGCGCGGAGAGCGTCGGGTGTTATGGGCATCCGAACGCCGTCACGCCCAACATGGACGCGCTGGCGGCGGAGGGCGTGCGCTTCGACCAATGCCACGTGCAGCATCCCGTCTGCTCACCCTCCCGCTGCAGCCTGATGACCGGCTGGTATCCCCACGTGCGCGGCCACCGCACGCTCTGGCACCTGCTCCGGCCGGACGAGCCCAACCTGTTGCGCTATCTACGCCAGGCTGGCTACGACGTGATCTGGTTCGGGAGGAACGACCTGCTAGCCACCGAGACCTTTGCCGACTGCGTGACCACGGCTACCTCGCACGGAGGGCGGCCGTGGGACTTCCCCGCCTTCCCGCCTGACGACCCGCTCTTCTACAGCTTCCTCACCACCCCATGCACCAAGCCACTGGAGGAGCACACCGATTACGCGAACGTGCAGGCGGCCATCCGCTTCCTGCGCAGCAAGCCCCAACGGCCGTTTCTGCTCTACTTGCCACTGGTGTTCCCTCACCCGCCTTACGGCGCGCCGGAGCCGTGGCACCATCAGATCGATCCGGAGTCGCTGCCGCCGCTACGCCCGGCCGGGCTTCCCAACAAGCCGGATTACTTCGAGCTCATCCGGCGCAGCCGACGACTGGATCAGCTCACCGAGGCCGACTTCCGACGCATCAACGCCATCTACCTGGGAATGACCAGCTTCATCGATCATCTGTTAGGGCAACTGCTGGATGCCCTGGCGGATAGCGGGCTAGAGGATGAGACTACCGTCTTCGTGTTCTCCGACCACGGCGATTACGCGGGCGACTACGGATTGGTGGAGAAGTGGCCCAGCGCCATGGAGGACGTCATCACCCGGGTGCCGCTCATCATGCGCACGCCCGGCGGCGCGGCCGGACACATCGTTCCCGAGCCGGTAGAGCTATTCGACATCATGGCGACGGTCATGGAGCTGGCCGACATCGAGCCGCGACACACCCATTTCGCCCGCAGCCTCGTCCCGCAGCTTCAAGGCGCGCCGGGCGATCCTGACCGGGCCGTCTTCTGCGAGGGGGGCTACGCACGCCACGAGCCCCATTGCTTCGAGGGATGGCCACATCGCGATGTCTTCGCTCGTGACGAAAGGCATATCTACTACCCCAAGGGCAAGGTACAACAGGACCACCCGGACAGCGTCGGACGCACGGTGATGATGCGGACGCGCACGCACAAGCTGGTCTATCGCCCCACAGGCGTCTGCGAGCTGTACGATCTGCGGGAGGATCCACTGGAGCTACACAATCGTTATGAGGAGTCCGAGTACGCGAACATCCGGGCGGAGATGGAGTCGCAGATGCTAGCCTGGCTGGTGCAGACCAGCGACGTCACCCCATTCGACGAGGACCCACGGGGACTGCCCACCGGAGCGTAGGCCGTTGGAAACCCGGCTTCCTCGAGGAAGCCGGGCTTTTGTGCTTTTGGCGGTTTGCACAAGGGAGCGTACAATATTCTCATGAGCCCGAGATCGGCATTCCGTGGATTCCCACGGCGCACGTATACCTGGCGGCGGTTCTGGGATGATGTCCGCTACCTGCTGAGCCATCGCGCGGACATCCGGGCCGCGTTCCATGACGAGCGCATCAGTCGCGCCTTCATCGAGCGGATCATGCTGGCCGTCACCGGCGTGAACGGCTGCCGCTACTGCACATACTATCACTCCCGGCTGGCGCTGGAGCAGAACATCCCCCCAGAGGAGATCCAAGCGCTGCTGGCCGGGGATCTAGGAGCCATCCCCGCCGAGGAGGTCATCGCGCTGATCTACGCCCAACACTACGCTGAGACCGAGGGGCGCCCATCCCCAGAGGCGGAGCGACGCCTGGAGGAGACCTACGGCCCCGAGGTCAGTCAGCATATCCGCATCCTGATCCGCATGATCACCGTGGGTAACCTCTCCGGAAACACCTTGGATGCCTTCCTGTGGGCCCTGGGATTCCGTCCCGGCCCGCTTGAGGCACCCCGACTTCTCCGATCAGCTGGTAATACGATCGCCCGGCGGACGAAGTGGTTCCGGTACAAGGCACGGCAGATCGCCTCCGCGATCTCCGATTACTGGAAATTCTATATCCGCTCCACGCTCACCGAGCAGCGGAAGCGGTATACGGTTGCACAAGCGGTGGTCCTGCAAGATGGACAGGTTCTGCTGGTCAAGCGCACGGATCCCAGGGTGTGGGAACTGCCCGGAGGCGGGATCGAAAAGGGGGAGACGCCGGCCGAGGCGGTCATACGGGAGGTCTCTGAGGAGACGGGCATTCGGGTGAGGGTCGAGCGCGAGTTGGGCACATATCAGCGGTTGGGATTCCGCCCCCATGACAGCATCGTCTTCGTGTGCACGCCCATCGGCGGCACCGCGATCCCCGGCGAGGAGACGGTGGCCGTCCAATTCTTTCCTACAGACCGGCTCCCCTGGGGGCTGCTCCCCTGGTATCGAACGGTGATCCGGGACGCCATCCAGCCATCCGGCCCCCCGCAAATCCGCCGCCAGTGGCTAGGGGTGGGAACCCTCCTCATCAGCCTCCTTATCGTCCTGGGCGAACGCCTGCACCTGCTGGAGTGATGCGGCACGGCGCGCCCGGGATCCGATCACCCTCCCACGGTCCCGTCCGGCAGCGTGGCCCCTTGCAGGTTCGCACCCTCCAGGTCGGCATGCTCCCAATCGGCACCCCGGAGGTTGGCCCCGCGCAGATCAGCCTGGCGGAGGTTCGCATACCGCAGATTCGCCCCGGCGAGATTGGCCCCCTCCAGCCGGGCCCCCTCCAGGTTCGCATCGCGCAGCAGGGCCCCCTCCAGATTCGCCCCGCTCAGATCCACACCGGCCAAGTCAGCCCAACTCAAGTTCGCCTGTCGAAGGTCCCGGCCAACTCCCCCGCCGTTAGCAAGCTCCCAGACCAGCCGCCACTTGTCCGAGATGCGCGTGGACTCGTCCAGAACGGCCTGACGCAGGTCCGCGCTGCGTAACTCCGTGCCGGTCAGATTGGTCCCACGTAGATCCGCGCCGCGCAGGCTGGCCTGATGCAAACTAGCTCCGCTCAGATCCGCCCCGCGCAGATCCGCGCCGCTCAGATCCGCCCCACGCAGATCGGCCTCGACGAGGATAGCCCCGCGCAGATCGGCGTTCCGCAAATTCGCCCGCCGCAGGTACGCCTGCCGCAGATACGCATCGCTGAGATCCGCCCCCTCTAGATCCCGCTCCGCCCGCACCTGGTTGACGATCCGCCACACCAGGTGCCATCTCTCGTCCATGCGCGTCGCGTCGTCCAGGATCGCCCCCTGCAAAATGGCGCCTCGCAGATCGGCATTGGTCAGGTCGGCGCCCCGCAGATCGGCGTCCCGAAGATCAGCCCGGCGGAGGTCCGCACCGCGCAGGCTCACGCCGCGCAGGCCAGCCCCTCGCAGATCCGCACCGGACAGATCCCGCCCCTCTCCCCCCTGGTTGACCAGCTCCCAGACCAGGCGCCACCGGGGATCGATCTTCGTGTTCTCATCCAGGACAACGCCGCGCAGGTTCACCCGGGTCAGCTCGGTGTACTCCAGGTTGGCTCCACGCAAGTCGGCATCGGACAGATCGGCCTCAAGGAGCCGGGCCCCGCTCAAATCCGCCTCACGCAAATCCGCGCCGCTCAGATCCGCCCGATGCAACAGGGCACCGCGCAGATAAGCCCTCCGCAAATCCGCCTTCCGCAGGCGGGCGCCCTTGAGCTCGGCGAAGAAGAGGTTGGCCCCCTGCAGATTCGCCCCCTCCAAATCAGCCCCGGACATGTGCGCCATCCGCAGGTCGGCCTCCTGGAAGTCGGCACCCCGCAGATCGGCCTCCTGTAGATCGGCCTCCTTGCAGTCCGGCGGACACGAGGCCAGCGCCTCGCGCAGCGCCAGTCCCAACACGACCACCGCCACGATGAGAACCAACGGGACCACCAACAGGAAGATAAGTCGCAGGAAATCGCGCATGTAGAAGCACCCAAATACGACGTGAGATCGAGATTTTGTGAGCAAAATCTGCTGCCATTATGCCCGAACCACACCCGGGAGACAAATGGAGAGGTGATGGGATACAGGGCTTTCTCAAAGTCAGTGATGGAAATCGGGGTGGTAGGAACACCCCGCGTGTCGCCCGACGCAAGACATTCCCCTGATCATCGACCGCGGGAAAACGGCCCTCATCCCCCAAACCCCCTTCTCCCGGGCCCGGGAGAAGGGGGCTCAACGGCGGGTGGGGTACGTCTGGCCACGTTGTGTGCCGGGGGAAACCGAGAAGACGCGTATACAGACACGACACCTTGCCTCGTCCCTGCAGGCGCCATGTATGCCAATATGGACGTCGAACTTTGAAAAGGCCCTATGGTGGGATACACGTGGAGATACAAGTAGGAGATTCGGAGGGATGCGCCTTCGCGAGCATGCGGGGCAGGAAGTAAAGCTCCACTTCCGATCTGCCGAGCCCCAGATCGCCGATCTCGGCCCTCTCCGCAGGGGGCGGGCCGAGGCCGAACGGGTCAGAGACAAACGAAAGGCTTCCTCCGAAGGGGCGTTAACGCTCTTGAAGGAACATGGGCAGGAAGCTGGATTGGAGCGGATACAACACCAGGGCGAAGTCGGAGAATTGATCGCTCTGCGCGATGAGCTGATGCGCTTCCGGGTCGACCCAGCCGCCCGGCTGGGGCAGCAGGCGCTGCCACCCCTCTTCCCACCGATAGGCCAAGTTCAAATCACGCTCCTCCTGGCCCATAGCGGCGATCTCCTGCGGATCGTAGGAGACCACGATCCGATAAGGCACGGAGGCGGAGGGGATCGGGTCCCCATCGATCGTGCGCATGTCCAGCCGGAAACTGACCCCCGCGAACTGACCCGCCTCCTGCACGCCCGGATCGGGGGTGACGACCACATACTCCAGGAGGGCCGATTCGTTGACGGCCGCCGGCGGAACAACCACCTCGACCTGCTGGTCCGGGGAGACGAGGGATCCCCCCTGCTCCGAAATGAGGGTGGCCACCGAGTACGGGGTCGGCGTAGGAGTGGCCGTCGGCGTGGGCGTAGGCGTGGGCGTGTGGGTAGGTGTAGGTGTGTCGGTCGGCACGGGCGTGGGCGTCTCGGTCGGCGTAGGTGTGGGCGTCGGCGTATCGGTCGGGATGGGAGTTGGCGTCCAGGTCGGTGTGGGTGTGGGCGTATCCGTGGGAACCGGCGTCGGCGTGTCGGTGGCGGTCGGCGTCGGCGTGGGGGTCGACCCATCCTGCGGATAAATGCTACAGATGCCGGCGATATCATCCGGATGCAATGAGCGCTTCTTCGTCTCCCCATACGACGCGTACGCGTACATCGTCTTCTCGGTATCGCCGGATCCGTAGAGATCCGCTAGCACCAACGTATGCCCGATCTCATGCGTGGCCACATTCTGAACATCCACCCGATCCGGCTCGCCCCCGGTCCCCCAAAGCCAATCATCCTCAAACACGATGTCGAACTCGACCAGCTGGCCCGTCTCCGCGTAGAACCAGAAGTAGGTGGTCGCCAGCGATCCCTGCGTGTGCCCCCAGGAGACCACGTTGACGCCGTCAAAGGCCGCTCCGGAAAGGGAGGTCCTGCCGCGATACTGATAGCTCATATAGGAGCACGACACGTTCTGCCAGGTGTCGAAGGACGTGCGCACGGCCGCCTCTTCATCGGTGACATCCGGCGTGTTCGGATTGATGTAGTACGGGACCGGCAACTGCGCATCCGACCAGCGATAGCCCGCGTAGCTATAGGAGGGCGCCAGGAGCTCGCTCACCCGCCCGCCATCGATCTGCTCGACCCCTCGCTCGCCGCCCACGACCCCATACGCCCCATCAGCCTCCCGTTGGAGATGCAGACGAACGCGCTGGCCCGCCACAAGGCGAACGCCGTGGCTGAGCCGCAAGGCGATGTCGCCCACCTGTCCCCCCTCGTAGATCACGGAGATGGCCGGCCCGTCCACGCGGCCCTGCACCACCTCCTCCACGGCGACGGTGGCGCGGCTGAGGATCAATGTATGCTCTTCATTCCAGAAGCTCGTGACCTCCGTGACCCGCCCCTCCACAATGGCGTCTGCGAAGGGAAGTGACGCCTCCGGCAACGCCCCCTCCGCCCCCGCCGGGATTCGACCGTAGACGGGATGCGCGGATAGCAGCACGAAGAGGGCCAGGATAATGGCGAGAGATCGTCGCATACTTCAATAACCCTGTGATCTGGGATAATCCACCTGGGCGACTGGCAAAAGGGACGCCGAAATCCGGGAAACCCAGGCGATCCGCTCAGTCCACCCGCAAGGAGCACATCGCTCCCCACACCACCAGTCTACGTGATGCAACCAGCGATCGGCAATGGCGACGGCGTACCAGAGAAAGCCGCCCAGACGCGAACCGTGGGCTCCAGTGGGAGAAAACTCGGAGCACACGATGACGGACCGGAGGGGCAAGCGCCCTTCCCTTACCGCCCGGTGATCGTCACAAGGGCAAACGGGCGATACCATTACAAAGATACGTGGTTTTGTGGAAAGAGGCAAGTCTGCACGGGGCCGTCCGGGGATAAGATCCCGTAAGGGCGTGGATGGACGGCCGATCGCATTCCCATCCAAAACGAATATACCCGCCTCGTCGGCCCTGGGGCCGGACGAGGCGGGTACACACCCCGCATTCCCAACTCCGACGGGGCCCAGGACGAAAGCCGGGACCCCACCGGAGGATCAGGCCGCGTCAGCCACGAGCACCCCCTCTACCTCGCCATCACCCGATGCATCCACCGCGGGCACCTCGTCGGAAACGGGCAGAGCGGCCAGACCCAGTTCATCCCGCAGGGTCGCCTCGATCGCCTGACAGATATCCGGGTTCTCTCGGAGGAACTGCTTGGCGTTCTCACGGCCCTGTCCCAGTCGCACATCGCCATAGGAGTAGAAGGCGCCCCGCTTGCTCACCAACTCCATCT
>JAADGJ010000018.1 GCA_013152435.1 Chloroflexota bacterium
TGCTGTTGGAGCAGTGGAGCACGCCGACGGGCGGCTTCATCCTGTCCGACTACGGCGACGGCCAGGCGATCGGCGTGCCACTGGAGAAGAAGGAGGCCATGCTCCGGGCCTTCCTGGACGCGGACGCCGCGCTGCGCCGAGAACGCGCGTCGGCCTGACGCCCATAGTAGACACAGCGCAAGGAACACGTCATCTCGGGAAGGGGGGACATCGCCGTCTCCTACCTTCCTTTTCCACCCATGAAGCCCACGCCGATCCCCCAACTCCCCCACGAATTCGCCTCTCGATCCACCGGGATCCCCCGCCCGAAGGCGGGAGACCAACGCTCGGCGCAACGGCTAGGCCATCCGGACACTGGTAAAGCGCGAGAAAACGAGCTAAATTGAAAGCAATGGGGCACGTATGGACGCGCCCCCCGAAAGGTCGTTCGGCCGCCAGCAACCAGCCGATAAACCACCGGGGGGACAAGAGGGCTCGGCAGAAGCCCGCCCAAGGCACGGCTGCCGCGCTACATGAGCGATATGGGCTGTCAGATGAGCGAGATGGACACCCTACTGACACAAGGGGTCGCCGCGGCTCAGGCCGGCGACCTGCAGAGGGCCAGGAGCCTGTTTGAAGCGATCCTGGAGAAAGATCCCCACAACGAGGAGGCCTGGCTGTGGCTCAGCGCGATCACGGATGACGTGGAGGAGCGAAAGGCCTACCTCCGCCGCGTGCTGGAGCTTGATTATGACAACGAAAAGGCCTGGCGGCAGTTCAACGCCCTGACCCTCTCTCCCCCAAAGCCAGAGGCGGCTTCTCCTATCCACACGGAAGCTCGGGATTTCACCTGTCCCGGCTGTGGATCGGACGTGCGCTACGATCCCAGACAGGAAGCCCTGGTCTGCCCCCACTGCGGCCAGGCGCAGGACATCCCCAGGGACACTGGCTCCCCGGAGAGCATGCCGCTGGGACACGTATCCACCACGCGGGCGGCACAGGAGGAGTGGATCGGCCAGCGAGTATACC
The DNA here is from genome assembly GCA_013152435.1 of Chloroflexota bacterium. Classification (NCBI taxonomy): domain Bacteria; kingdom Bacillati; phylum Chloroflexota; species Chloroflexota bacterium. The sequence continues at coordinate 1,009 of JAADGJ010000018.1, forward strand.
ACTGTCAGGACTGCGGGGCCACCACGACCATCTCGGCCCGGCAGGGGAGCCTGCAATGCCCATTCTGCGGCTCGACCTTCGTCCTGGAGCCGCAACCCAATGCTCCCCTCATCGCTCCCCAGGCGATCCTGCCCTTCCGGCTGGACGAGCAAGAGGCGGAGGAGGCGCTTCGACACTGGCTGTCCAGCGATCGGTTATGGCCGGATGAGCTCGGCCGCCAGGTGACCATCGAGCGGCTCCGCGGGGTGTACATCCCCTTCTGGATATTCGACGGCCTGGCCCGATTCCGACGCCGGGACCCGGACAACGCCGACTATCTCTCAAGCCGCGTATACGCGAACGTGCCGGTCTGCGGATCGCTCAGCCTGAAGGAGGAGATGGCACAGGGCATAGAGCCCTTCGACCTGGAGGCGCTGAAACGATACCGGCCGGAGTACACGGCGGGATGGCCGGTGGAGATTTACCAGACCACCCTGGCCGAGGCCTCTATCCAGGCCCGGGCGCGCGTCCGGGAGGACATCGAGGATCGATACGGCCCCACGGATTTCGTCCATTTCACGGACGTCTATTGGAAGCTGGCCCTCCTGCCGGTATACCTGGGGACATACCGATATCGGAACAAGCTCTACCTGTTCGCCGTCAACGGCCAGACGGGCAAGGTATTCGCCCAGGCCCCACGCGATCCGATCTGGATCACCCTGATCGCGATCACCGGGGTGTTCCTCATCGCCCTGGTGGCCATCCTGATCCTGACATCCGCCCATCTGATGAGGTGACGCGCACCGTGATACCCCGGCGATGGACGGCCCTGGCGGGATGGATTCCCCTGCTGGCGCTGCTCTACCTGCCCATCACAGCACCCTCCACGGCACAGCGCATCTATCTACCCTTCATGGCAGCAGCCCCCCAGGCATGTCAGCCCATCCCCGAAGAACAGTACGGGACACTCTCCGTGAATCCCCCGCCCACCGACCGACCGGCCGAGCGCCACGCCGACCTCAACCTATCCCTGCGCGGCTACAAGCCTACCAGCGCTTACAAGGGGCTGGTCGACTACGCGGGCGGCCACGATCCCAACGCGCCCCGGCTGTCCGGCCTTTTCTTGGACGGCCGCGCGGCGACCTTTCGCTCCGTGTACCAGGTTTACGACTGGGATTGGACGTGCAACTGCCGCGGCTCCCCGATCCCCAGTCCGCCAGTGACCCTGGCCGGGTTGGCTACCACCCCGGGCGAGCCCATTCGCGTGCCGGACTCCGGATACACCATCGGCAGCGGCTACGAGGTGCTGGTCCTCTACGCCGACGCGCATCGCATCACCCTGAAGTACACGCGGGACGACAACGTGGTCCACGGGTACACGTTGCACCTGGAGCACATCTGCGTGGACCCGGCGTTGCTCGCCCTCTACGACGCGTGGAACGAGGCCGGACGGGCGCGCCTGCCCGCCCTTCGAGCTGGGCAGGCCCTGGGCCGGGCCCGCGGCGCCGAGATCGGCGTCGCCATCCGAGACAGCGGCACCTTCATGGATCCCCGCTCACGCAAGGACTGGTGGCAGAGCCCGTAAATGAGGAGAGGGGAGGCCCCGGATGCTACAACAGGTCCGGCGCCCACTCGCGAGGATGATCGTCCACGCCCTGGAGGATCACGAAAGCGATGACGATGAAGACCAGCAGGGAGATGATGGCAGCCGGGCGGCCAAACCCCAGCGTATCCACGATGAAGCCCCACATGAACGGCCCGATGATGCTGGCGAAGCGCCCCACCATGGAATACAGCCCATAGAACTCCCCGATGTAGCGGGGAGGGCTCAACCGCAGCATGTACGGCCGATCCGAGCTCCACGTGCCGCCCAACGCTATGCCGGCCGTCAGGCTCACCAGCCAGAAGAGCGACGGTGGCAGATCGAGCACGGCGATGAACACGGCCAGAGCCAACGCCGCCATCCACATGATCAGCACGATGTTCAGGCTGCGCTTGGGCCCGATGCGATCCACCACGACGCCCCACGCCAGCCCGCCCAACACGGCCGAGGCGATGGAGACCAACAGCACGATTTGGGCCTGGGTGGCGGTGAACCCCACCTCGTTGGTGACGTAAATCCCCATGAAGACGATGACCGTGTTGACCGGATCGGTGTAGAAGATCCGGCCGATCAAGAAGCGGATCAGGCCCGGGAACTGCCGGGCGTGTCGCACGGTCTGGCTCACCTGCCGCAGCGCGTTCACCAACATCGTCCGGGTGATGCGCATCTTCCCCGCAGGACGGGGCTCCTTCACGAACAGGAAGCAGGGAAGGGCGAACAGCAGGAAGAGCGCCGCGCTGAGCCGGAACACCCCCACATAGCCGATGCGATCCAGCAACAGCAACCCGCTGCCCACCCCGATGAACGAGCCCAGATACCCCAGGCCGATCCCCAATCCACCGACCCGGCCGCGATTTTCCTCCGTGCTCACCACGGGCAACAACGAGTCATAGAAGATCAACCCGGCCTGAAACATGTAGTTGGCGAGGACGAAGAAGGCCAACGAGAGCACCAGCCCCCCCATGCCCAGCAGCGCCGTAAAGAACACACACAGGAGGGTAGAGACGACCAGGAATGGCACGCGACGCGCTGTCTGATCGGAGAGCGCGCCGAGGATCGGAGCGGACAGGAACATCAGGAACATGGAGAGGCTGTTGGCGTACCCGTAGGCGGCGTCGGATCCCCCCATGACGTTGACCACCCACAGGGAGAAGTACAGGGAGACGATATTCATGGAGAAGATGGTGTTCGCCAGGTCGTAGAGCGCCCAGGAGAGGACGACTTTCCAATTCGTGGCACGCGCCGCCGGTGAGGAAAGCGCCGCGGTGTTGGCCATGCTCGCCTCCTTCCACCCTCACATCGCATGGAGAGGAAAGAATCCTCAGAAAGGGGGACCACACCTTTCGCCGCGCAACAGCCCCGGCCGCCGGGAATGAGGCATCCCGTCGGGCGAGATCGGGAGGGTCAAGCCAGTCCAGCCCTCACCCCAGCAGCAGGGAGGCGTAGTACGTGGCAGGGACGATGAACAACAGGCTATCCAGCCGGTCTAACACGCCCCCATGCCCGGGGATCAGCCGGCTGGAATCCTTGACGCCAACCTGGCGTTTGATCATGGATTCGGCCAGATCGCCGAACGGGGCCAACAGGCAGAGGATGGCGGCCAACACCACCGCCTGCAGCGGCGGAAGCCCCACCAGCCACACCCCTAGCGCGGCCCCGCCCAGGACGCCGATCAGCCAGCCGCCAACGGCGCCCTCCCAGGTCTTCTTGGGGCTGAGCCGCGGGGACAACTTGTGTCGGCCCACGGTGACGCCGACGAAATACGCGCCGGAATCGGTGACCCAGGTCGTAAGGACCGCCAGCGCCAGCCAGAGCAGCCCATTGGGACGCATGCGCAGCGCCACAAAGGGGGCGAGGAGCACACCCAGGTAAACGGCTCCTGCGGCGGTCCACGCCCAATCCGTCGCCGGATGCGATTCCACCCGGAACAGCGCCAGCGTCAGCGTGACCATCAGCCCGCTCCCCAGCACCAGGCCGACCGGCAACGCCCGGGGCCAAAAGCCGCTGGCGATCAACGCCAACGTCCACGCTACCCCCGCCCAGGCGTGCGGCTGGTACCCGCCATGCTGCAGCAGGCGAAACAACTCGATGCTGGCCAGCGCGCCCGCCAGAGCCACGGCCGCCAGCCACCAGTACCCGCCAGCGTAAGCCAGCCCGGCCACCAGGGGGATCAAGACAACAGCGCTGAGCACACGGTCACGCAGCAAGGCAAGCCTCGGGGTATATGATGTTCAGGACTGGGACGAAGGGACCTTACCAAAGCGCCGTTCACGCCGGGCGTATTCCACCAGCGCCTTGCGCAATTCCTCTTTGTCGAAGTCAGGCCAATAGGTGGGAGTGGCGTAATATTCCGCGTAGGCCGCCTGCCAGAGCAGGAAGTTGCTCAGCCGATACTCCCCTCCCGTGCGGATGATCAGATCTGGATCCGGGAGATCGCCCGTATACAGATAACGGCCGAACAACTCCTCCGTCAGCTCATCCGGCTGCACGCCATCCTCCATCAGGCGACGGACGGCATCCAGGATCTCCGCGCGGCCGCCGTAGTTGAACGCCACGTTCAGGATGATCCGATCGTTGTGCTTGGTGAGCTCCACTGCCGCCCGGATCTGCTCCTGAAGGCGTGGGTCCACGCCGGTCAGCCGGCCGCTGTGCCGGATCTGCACCCCTTTCTCGTGAAGCTCCGGGAGCTGGCGCCGGATGTTCTCGCGCAGCAGGCGCATCAATCCCTGCACTTCCTCAGGTGGCCGCGCCCAGTTCTCCGTGGAAAAGGCGTAGACGGTCAGCACTTTGACACCGAACTCGACGCACCCCTCCAGGACGCGCCGGATGTTCTCCGTGCCCGCGCGGTGCCCCATCAGGCGAGGCAGCCCTCGCCTCTGAGCCCACCGGCCGTTCCCATCCATGATAATGCCGATGTGATAAGGGACACGCGTCAGCTCGCTATCGCTCACCTTTCCATTCCTCTCGCGGCACTCCCCAGAGGGTACAAGCTCCCTCCCATGCGAAGGCGAAGAACGCATCCGGGGAAGGAGATCGTTGTGGCCCTCCCTCCCCGAATCGTAAGTGAAGCGTGGGGGTTACCACTGCCGATTTCGTCCACCGCGACTGCGCCAGGTTCCCCTATAGGGGTCCCCGGATCGCCCGCGAAAACGCACGAAATGGGCCTCGAAGCAAAAGGAGGGAGCAAGCCGTGTCTTCCCGCACGGCCCGCCCCCCCTCGCATCGGTATCACCGCACTTCAGATCTCCATGATCTCCGTTTCTTTGGCCTTGCCGACCTCATCCACCTGCTCGATGTAACGGTCGGTTAGCTTCTGCACCTCGTCCAGCGCGCGGTGAAGCTCATCCTCGGAGATGAGCTTCTCCCTCTCGAACTCACGGAGATCGTTGATGGTATCCCGCCGGATGTTGCGGACCGCTACACGCCCTTCCTCCACCCGCCGGGCGACCAGCTTGACCAGCTCACGTCGTCGTTCCTCGGTCAGGCGAGGGATGACCAGCCGAATCAGCTTGCCGTCGTTCGACGGCGTCAACCCCAGGTCCGACTTCAGGATCGCCTTCTCGATCAGGCCGATATCGCCGGGGTTGAACGGCCGAATGGTCAGCAAGCGCGGCTCCGGAACCGCGATGGTGGCCAGCTGCTGCAGGGGGGTCGGCACCCCGTAATAATCCACCATCACCCGCTCCACCAACGCGGGTGAAGCCCGCCCGGTGCGAACCCCGCGCAGGTCGTTTTGTAAGGCCTCCACGGCCTTTTTCATCCGGTCTTCGGCATCTCGCAGCGCGTCGTCGATCATTCCCTTCACTCCTGGCTGCAGCTACAAGGTCCAACACGGGAGGTCATGAAACGGGGCCGTTCGTCCTCGCAGACGACGCCCACCGCCCTCCACGATCCTATCCCTGCCGGGCAGAGACCGCCGAGGGCGCGCTGGGGAGGGCAGCTATGAGATCACCGTGCCGATGGATTCCCCACGCACTACCCGCTCCAGGCTATCCGGAGCCCACAGGTCGACCACATAGATGGGCAGGCCGTTGTCCATGCACAGCGTGATCGCCGTGCTGTCCATGATGCCCACCCGCATGTTCAACGCATCGATGTAACTCAGCCGGTCGAAACGCCGCGCGTCCGGATTCAAAAGAGGGTCCTGATCGTACACCGCATCCACCTTGGTGGCCTTGATGAGCACCTCAGCGCCAACCTCCATGGCCCGCAGAGCGGCCGCGGTATCCGTCGTGAAATACGGGTTCCCGGTTCCGGCCCCCAGGATCACCACATACCCCTTCTCGAGCTGATGGATGGCCCGCCGCCGGATGTACGGCTCGGCGATCTGCCGCATCTCGATAGCCGTCTGAACCCGGGTGATCACGCCCAGGCGCTCCAGGGCATCCTGCAAGGCCAGCGCGTTCATGACCGTGGCCAACATCCCCATGTGGTCGGCCGTAGCACGATCCATGCCGTGCTCCAGCCCCTCCTTGCCACGCCATATGTTGCCGGCCCCCAGGACGACGGCGATCTCCACCCCCAGGTCCTTGACCTTGCGGACCTTGGTGGCGACCTCTTCCGCCCGGTCGGGATCGATCCCGAAGCCGCTCTCGCCGGCCAGCGCCTCGCCGCCCAACTTCAACACGATGCGGTGATACTTCAAGTCGGTCATCGCCTATCAGCCCTTCCCGGGGATCATTCCTCCCCCAGCTCATACCGGATGAACCGGCGCACGACGATATTCTCGCCTAGCCTCGCGATGGCATCGGTGATCAGGTCCTGCACCGTCATGCCCTCATCCCGGATGAACGGCTGACGCAGCAAACAGGTTTCATCGTAGAACTTCTCGAGCTTGCCCTCCACGATGCGCTCAATGATGTGCTCCGGCTTGCCGGAGTCCGCCATCTGAGCACGATAGGTCTCCTTCTCCCGCTCGATCACCTCGGCGGGCACGTCCTCGGGGCTCACGTACAGAGGACGGGTGGCCACGACCTGCATGGCCAGGTCCTTGGCCAGCTGCTGGAACTCGGGCGTGCGGGCGACGAAGTCCGTCTCGCAATTCAGCTCCACCAGGGCGGCCACCTTGGCCCCCATATGCACGTAAGAGCCGATGATCCCCTCTCGGGCCTCGCGCCCGGCCTTCTTAGCGGCCACCGCGATCCCCTTCTGGCGCAACAGCTCCGTCGCCTTGTCCAGATCCCCGCCCGTCTCCTGCAACGCGTTGCGGCAATCCAGCACTCCCGCGCCGGTCCTTGCGCGTAACTCCTTGATCATCTCTGTCGTGACTTGCAACGTTCCCACTCCTCTTCCAAATGGTTTGACATGTAAAGGAGGCCGAACCTTCCGGCCTCCTCCTGATCCCTTTAAGCCTCATCCGCTTCGAGGCTTGCTTCCTCCTCGGCCACGGCCTCCGGCTGGGAATCTCCCGTCTCCTCGGCCGTCTCAGCCACCGCCTCAACGGCCTCGCCCTCTTCCTCAGCCTCTTCGGCCTCTTCTTCCTCGCCTACCTCTTCCTCCTCGGCCTCAAAGACCTCGGTGGCAGCCATCTCTTCCTCTTCATCCAGCTCCAATACGGCTTCCTCAGGCTCCTCTTCCTCCAGCTCCAACTCCTCCTCAAACTCGACCAGCTCCTCTTCCTCTAGCTCCTCCAAGACCCCAGCGCGGATCTTAGCCAACGTGGAGGGCCCCAACAGTTGCTCCTCCTCGGCCTCCTCCGCAGCCTCCTCCTCGGCGATGGTCGCCGCTCGGATCTGCTGCCCCTCGATCACCGCGTCCGCGATCTTGGACGTGATCAGCTTGATGGCCCGAATGGCGTCATCATTCGAGGGGATCACATAATCGATGGGGTCCGGGTCGCAATTGGTATCCACCATGGCGATGATGGGGATCCCCAGGCGGTTGGCCTCCCGCACCGCGATGTCCTCCCGGCGGATATCGACCAGGAAGAGCAGGTCCGGTATCCGGGTCATGCTGCGCAGGCCGCCCAGCCGGCGGTTCAGCTTGGCGATCTCCCGAGTCAGAAGGAGCGCCTCCTTCTTGGGCAGCGCCTCCAACTCGCCGTTATCCCGGCGCTGCTCCAACTCGATCATGTACTCCACGCGCTGCCGGATGGTGCGGAAGTTGGTCAGCGTTCCGCCGAGCCAACGCTGGTTGACATAGGGCATCCCACACCGCTCGGCCTCGACGCGAATCGTCTCCTGCGCCTGCTTCTTGGTGCCCGCGAACAGGACCATCCCCCCCTCGGCCACCGTGTCCCGTACCACATTGTAGGCCTGATCCAGACGGGCGATGGTCTGCTGCAGATCGATGATGTGGATCCCGTTACGCTCGGTGAAGATGTACTGCTTCATCTTCGGGTGCCATCGCCGCGTGCGATGCCCGAAGTGAACACCTGCCTCCAAAAGCTGTTTCAAAGATACGATCGGCACGACTGTTTCCTCCTTTTCGTTTTGTTCCTCCACTCCCCGAACCTGCGCCAGACCGCTCGATCGGCATGAGCGGCACGATGACGGCAGTTTCCCTGATGAAACGGGACGGGAAGTGTGTGTTTTAGGCGTCTATCGCCCGGCGAGCAAGTATAGCACAAAGTTGAGGGCATGTCCAACCTATGCTATACTGGATCCGTGTACCCCTTTTGGTGGGTCGTGTATCCAAAATGGTGGAGACTTCGCGAGGCCCATCGCAAGCCCACATGGGAGGTGCAAAGCCCCCCCCTCCGCCAAAGTCTCCTCCTTTCCCGCCTTGTATCCGCCCTTTCCCGGCCTGATTCGGGTGGGCGGGGCAGGCGAGGGGAGGATGGATTGAGGGGGATGGCTCCCAGAACGTCTGGGCGAGCGTTCCGCGAGGTGGCAGACCACCCGATCGTTTCACGAGCCTTCTACGACCGAACGCGGCCGGCTCGCCAGACCCTGACACGGCAGGAGACACGGGCAGAACGGGCGCCAGGGGCCCGGACAGATCCGAGCCCGGGACACGAACGGAGGAGAGGACATGGCGATCGATCCGGAACTGCTGGAGATTCTACGCTGTCCGGCGTGTGTAAGCGGCCCCACCCGACGTGAAGGCCCCGATCCAGGCCGACTGCAACTGGTCAAGGATGTCTGGCTCGTGTGCCAGGAAGAGGGGTGCGGCCGGAAATACCCCATCAAGGACGACATCCCGGTGATGTTGATCGAGGAAGGCGATAAGTGGATCAACACGCCGGTGGACGAACTGCCCGTTCCCGTGCCTGAATAGACGACAGCCCGCCGACGGCGGGCTGTTTGCAATCCACATCCCTCAAACCCCACCCAAGGAGTATCCTCCGCCTCTCCAGCGCCCATCCGAACATCCCGGGCTCAGGCCTCCTCATCCACATCCTGCTCCTGATGAAGATAAACATTCGGCCCATCTTTGAGGATACGGAAACGATCGAAGTCGTTGGCGACCACCGTCTCAGGGAAGATGGGCTGCGCTTCGGCCAGGACGCGCCGGGCGCCGTACCGGCGGGAGATGTGCGTCAGGATCAGCTGCTTGACCTCCGCATCCCGGGCCAGCCGGGCAGCCTGGGCCGCCGTGAGATGGCCGAATTGACGTGCCATCTCCGCCTCCTCCTCGCAATACGTGGCCTCGATCACCAGCGCGTCCGCCCGATGGACGAACTCAATCAGGCCCTCCGTGCGGCCGGCATCCCCCACGAAGGCGAGGTGAGCGCCGCGCACCTCCGGCCCCAGGACGTCGTCCGGGTGGATCACCCGCCCATCCTCCAACGTCACCGTCTGTCCCTGCACCAACTGGCGACGTACCGGGCCGGCCGGAACCCCCAACGCCTCCGCCCGCTCGGGCAGGAACGGTCGACGCGGCTTCTCCATGAAGGAGAAGCCGAAGCAGTCCGGCCCCCGATGATCGACCGGGAAGGCGCTCAGCGTGAAGGTGTCGTCCTCGAAGATGACGCCGGGCTCGATCTCATGGTACACGATGTGCAACGGCATACGCCCGGGGCCGAACACGACGTTCATCAACCCCTTCACCCGCTGCAACGCCCACTTCCCGCCATACAGATCCATCTGATCGATCATCTCCCACCGGCCGAAGGTGGAGGCCAACCCTCCCAGGCCGAGGATGTGATCCAGATGCCCGTGCGTCAACAGGATTCGATCCAGGCGCCGAAATCCCAGACCACTACGCAACAGCTGACGCTGCGTCCCCTCCCCACAATCGATCATGAACCGATACTGCTTGTAGAGCACCACAGCGGAGGACAGACCGCGCCTCACCGAGGGGGCGGAGGCCGAAGTGCCCAGGAAGATCAATTCAAACATTGAAGCCGTCCCTCTGTCCCTTCCTCACCTTCCCACTCAAAGCGCCGTCCCAAGAATCGCTCTACAACCCAAACGTTCGTTATCAAGTGGCGCGTGACCTGCGTGGTGGTCAGCGCTCCCCCCGCCAGCGCCAGGGGCAACACCAGCTGATCGGCCAGGTGTGGATCTACCGCACCGCTCCCGGCCTCGTACGCCAGCAACGAGTCCACGGCCGCGTCGGCCACCTGCTCGGCGGGAAGCCCGCGCCGCCCGTAAGCGGAGAACCCGGCGGTGATCCTCTCGTGCTCCGCGCAGAGGAATACACAAGTCCCCGGCCCAATCGATGGGGCATCCACCTCCTGGATCTCGACGACGAACCCCTCCGCCGCCAGCCGGGCCTGCGCCTGCCGCGCCTGCCGCTGACGCACGTGCTTCGGCAGACGTGATGCCGCCGAGATGCCCCACAGTCGAAGGAGATCGCCACGCTCGACAAACTCATGAGGACGCAATCGCGCCCGGCCGGGGATATGGGCCGTCATCTCGCCGCCCCCCCGAGGATACCACCCCCAACGCCCCAGCCGCACATCGGCCGTAATGCCCAGCTTCGCCAGGGCGGGCAGATACACATGGGCCAGGTAATGAAAGGGAGGGCTCCAGGCGACATGGGTACCGCCGCGCAGCTCCACATGGGAGGGACCATCCGCCAATGCCAGCGGCAGCAATACGGTCTGAAAGACCAAGCTCACCGCGCCAGCCGACCCGGCCCCGGCGACCTGGCTCACATCGAAGGCATAGTGCCCAGGGCGCGGCGGATGTCCCGGCTGGAACGTCAACTGACCCGATCCCACGTGATCCCCTGACAGCGTGGCGCCGCACACGGCAGCGGCAGCCCGCACGGCGGTGAGATGTTGGGGCCGCAGCCCCGGCTGCGGTCGCCCGGCTCGGATCCGCTCGATCCGGACGGGGCGCTGAAGGACGGCCGCCAGGCTCAGCGCCGTGCGCAGGATCTGGCCTCCCCCCTCGCCATAAGAGCCGTCGATGACCAACATGGGATCCCCTTCCATACGCGCTCACAGCGGGCGGCATTATACCTCACCCTATCGTTGCGCGCCAAGGGAACGCCGCCCCGGCTCAGGGCTTTTCAAAGCTCAAACACCTCCCCCTGAAATCCTACCGTAGAGATGCCCCTTGCGGGCGCCTGAGGCAGCCACAAGGGGGTCCTTCCCTCCACGGAAATCCCACCTTTCCGGCCTGTACCTGCCTCTCCCGGCCCTTTCCGCGGAACCCAGACCGAGGCCGGGCAGGTCGAAGGGGCTTCCCCTCCGAGCCGCCTCATGCCCCGTGCGGGCCCACAGGGGCCATGCGCACAAAGAGGGAGCAATCGATATACAAACCGCCTCCACGCGTTTGCTTTTCCCCTCTTTACGTGATATATTTCTCCTACAAATGGTTCTTTTAGCAGGAATCACATTTCCCCCGCACACATCGGTAGCCGTGCACGGAACCGTGGGCCTGGAGCGTGCCTGTACGCTGACAGATCTTCAGACACTCTCCAAGGGGCTATCCCCTCTCGCCCCGGTTACGTGTCCGGGCTATCGTATTTCTCGTGCTCCCTGTAGCACAGGATTCTCAAGTGAAGGAGGCAAAGGGATATGGCTGAGGCGGCACTTCCATCAGCGGACAAGGGAGCAAAGATCTCACGCCGCGAATGGCTGAACTACGCATGGCTGGCCTCGCTGGGCATCCTGCTGGTCGACCTGGCGGGCATCGGATACCTTTTCTCCATGCCCCGCTTCAAGGAAGGGGAGTTCGGCGGCGTCTTCTCCCTGGGTCAGGTATCCAACTTACCTCCAAAGAAGACCCCTCCTGTCAATTTCCCGAAGGGGAGATTCTGGCTCGTCCACACGGAACAGGGCGTGCTGGCCCTGTACAAGGTCTGCACACATCTGGGGTGCCTGTATGGTTGGAACGACCAGGAGGGCAAGTTCATCTGCCCATGCCACGGCTCCCAATTCCAATACGACGGCACCTACATCCGGGGGCCAGCCCCGCGTTCGCTGGACCGTTTCGTAGTGCAGGTGCTCGATCAGGACGGCAACGTGCTGGCCGAGACGGATCCTGAGACCGGAGATCCCGTACCCCTCCCCGACGACCCTAACGTCATCGTAAAGGTGGACACCGGCCGCAAGATCCTCGGAGAGCCGAACGCGTGATCAGCAGGACATCGGGTTGTCTGCAGGAGGGACCATGATCAAATCACTGAACATGCAGGATGTACGAGAGAAGGCGCTCACCCTGCTGGATCAGCGTGTGCGCATCATCACGGCAGGGTTGGGGCTCAAGGAGCTGCGAGCCGTGTTGCGCGGCGATCCCCCCACCGAGCGCCCGAACCCTCGATACCGGGTCCATACGACCAGCTTTCTCTTCCATATCCGTCCCAGATACTATCAGGAAGCCAGCACCTGGTTCACCCACACTTTCCGCCTGGGATTTTTCTCCACATTCTTCTTTCTCGTCGAGGTGATCACCGGCATCATCCTGATGGTCTACTACGTGCCTTCCCCCAGCGAGGCCTACCAGTCGATCCTGAAGCTGGAGAGCGAGGTCCCCTTCGGATCGCTCCTGCGGGACATCCACAGGCTGGGCGCGGAGGGCATGGTCATCTTCGTCGCCTTACACATGCTTCGCACATTCCTGACCGGCTCCTACAAAAAGGAACGATCCTTCACCTGGCTGACCGGGGTGGTGCTGCTGCTGATCACCCTCTTCCTGAGCTTCAGCGGTTACCTCCTCCCGTGGGATCAGCTGGCCTACTGGGCGGTGACCATCGGCACCTCAATGGCCGACAAAGCGCCGCTGATCGGCACGGAGCTCAACCTGCTCCTGCGCGGCGCTCCCGACATCGGCGCCGACGGATTGCTGCGCTTCTATCTGCTCCATGTCGTCTTCCTGCCCTTCCTCGCCATCCTGGTCATCAGCATCCATTACTATAAGGTATCCCGCGAGCATGGCCTCTCCCTGCCCGCCCGGGTGGAGGAGGGCGACCTGCCTCCGGAGGAGAAGAAGAAGCTCACCCGGCGCGTCGACTTCATCCCGGACCTCCTGACCCACGAGGTGTTCCTGGTCTGCCTGGGCATTTTCATCCTGGTGTTCGCGTCGGCGACCTTCTACGACGCGCCGCTGGAACACCACTCCGACCCGCAACGAACGCCCCTGGACACCGAGGCGCCCTGGTACTTCCTGTGGCTCCAGGGCCTGCTCAAGCTCGGCGATCCGGTGCTGATGGGCATCATCGTTCCCACGATCTTCTTCGCCCTCCTCTTCGCCGTCCCTTACATCGATCGGAACCCTCACCGGCTGGCCCGCAAGAGGCCCGTCGCCATCTTCCTGGGTCTGGTCACCACCGTCGTGCTCGTCATCCTGAGCTACATGGGCACCCCGGGTTACGGCATCGAGACGCCCGCTGCGACGCGAATCCTCCAGGACCTGGCCCCGGAGGAGGGCATCGGGCCCCTCCGCTCGATCCCCTACGACGAGCTCGTCCCGGGGGTCTACGAGGTGAACCAAACGGATCCTAAGACGTTACCTCCTCGGTTGGGGCGCGTCTTCGCGGAGTTCAGCGAGCGGATCAACAAGGCGGCAGAGCAGGGCAAGCTGCCGGAGGTTCAGGCCGTGCTGGTCATCGAGGAATGGCAAGCCGATCTGAAGAAGGTGACCCCGCGAATCATATGGACGGATCCGGAGAGCGGGGAGCGGAAGACCTACGAGCGGCACATCTTCCTGCATCAAAACCGCCCTCGGGAATAACCCGGATAGCCATTTAGGAGGCTGATGATCGCCATGACTCGCACACAGACGCAAATCTCCATCGGGATCCTTCTGACCCTGCTCACGGCCGCGCTCATCATCTACGTAGGCTTCACCGAGGAAAAGCGCATGAGCAGCTACGCAGCCGCCCAGCAGGCGGAGGCGATCGAGGTCGGAGCGGACCTGTTCGAGATCAATTGCAGCGGCTGCCATGGGTTGAAAGCCCAGGGCATTCCCGGCCTTGCACCGCCCCTCAACGACCGCTACTTCTTCACCCAGCGGCTGGAGGAGGTCGGTTGGGAGGGGTCGCTGGAGGACTACATCATCGCGACCATCTCCACAGGACGTCCTGTATCCACCCGGCCGGATCAATATCCGGGCGGCGGGAGCCCGGCCATGCCCGCCTGGTCCGAGGAGTACGGCGGCCCCCTGCGGGAGGACCAGATCCGCAACATCGCCGCCTTCATCATGAACTGGAAGCCGATCGCGTTGGGGCAGGCGGAGATCGCCGAGCTGCCCACGCCGACCCCACGCCCCGAAGAGGCCGATAACCCGATCGCTCGCGGGCAGCGGGTGTTCACCGAACGGGGCTGCGGCGGCTGTCACACCATCCAGGGATTGAGCGCGGGCACCCTGGCGCCTAACCTCACCCAGATCGGCAAGGTCGCTGCATCCCGTAAGCCGGACCTCTCGGCGGAGGAGTACATTCGCGAATCCATCCTGACTCCCACCGCCTTCGTCGTCGAGGGATACCAACCCATCATGCCGCAGAATTATGGGGAGCAGCTCAGCCAGCAAGAACTGGATGACCTGGTGGCCTTCCTGCTGGCCCAAAAGTAGGAGGATGCCATGCGACGCTCACTCATCCGCCTGACCGCCCTTGGGATCGCCCTCCTGGCGATCCTGGCGGCTCTGCAGCCCGGAGGTGCGCCCTCCCGGGCCCAAGGCCCCCCGCAGGCTGAGCTGGAGCTGGGCGCCCGGCTTTACGCCGAGAACTGCGCCGTCTGCCACGGGCCGAATGGGGAGGGCCGCGTCGGCGCCACGCTGGCCAAGAACTGGCCGTCCATCCGCGCCGATCTCCGCCACCATCGAGGAGGGGGTGCCCGGCTCCCCGATGCTCGCCTGGAGCAAGAAGTACGGAGGCCCCCTCACCGATGAGGAAATCGACGCCCTGGTGCTGTATATCCTGAGCTGGGAAACCGGGGGAATCCCTCCCCTGACGCCCACGGCGACCTTCACCCCTCGCCCGCCTATCACACCGATCCCCGGCGTCGAGGGGGATCCGAACCGAGGCGCCGTGCTGTATCAGGAGAACTGCGCCGTCTGCCACGGGCCGAATGGGGAGGGCCGCGTCGGCGCCACGCTGGCCAAGAACTGGCCGTCCATCCGCGCCGATCTCCGGCCACCATCGAGGAGGGGGTGCCCGGCTCTCCCATGCCCGCCTGGAGTCAGGAACACGGCGGGCCGCTGACCGACCAGGACATCAACGACATCGTGGCCTTTATCCTGAGCTGGAAGCCCGCGGCAGCCCCGGAGGGCTCCATGGCCCCCTTCCCGGCGATCACGCCGGAGCAATACATCGGCGTACTCGCCGTCCTGCTGATCTCCATCCTGATCATCGCTGGCGGCGTGACCTGGTATTCGCGTAGAGGGTGATCCCTCCTTGCATTTCATTCCTCACCGACGGCGGCGCACTACTCGATGCGCCGCCGTCCTTTTTTCCCCCTCGCCGACACGAGTATAATGCCCTTTGCGCCGGATATGGGATGGGCTCATCTCCCGGAACCCTCGCCTTTCAGCCGGCATCCGCCCCCTCGGCCCCTTCCGCAGGGATCCGGGCCAAGGCCCGGCAGAGCAGGGTCTGTAGAGAGGGCCTTTCCGGAGAGGCCTCGCCCCTCTGAGCCCCCATGGCGGAAGCAACAGGACCTTCAGACACATCCCCAGCAAGATACCTCCCCACTCGCCGCACGAAACTCGCCTTGAGCGTCCACGAGTACCATTGTCCAACGCCCCGGTGCCACTTAGACTAGAAAGGGATGCTCTGTTATGCAAGTACGATGGACAGAGCGCCCTTTCCGGCAGCTTACGCTGCCCTCGGCCGGGCCCGGAGCCCGGCCCGCAACACGACGAATTTCGTCTGCGACACCGACCTCACAAGAGGAGGTGGCGCTACACGTAACCGGGGCCACGGGGGAAGACTCTCCCTCAGGAAACCGGAGGCGGATCGATGACGACCGCAGCATCCTTTCCACAGCCCACGACTCCGTGCAACGCCACCCGCAGGAGAGAGTACGGTGATTATTATGAGATCTCGAGAGAACGTTTCGGGAAGAGGAAAAAGCAATGAGACGGGCACGTCTGACAAGATGGACAGTGAGATGGAGCATCATTTGGATTCTCATATGGCTTAGCGGGACGGTCGCGGGGGCGCAAACGCCGATCACATCGACGCCTCCGACGACCCACGGGCAGAATCCGATAGAGGTAAGCACACCCCAACCCATTCAGACGCAGGGCGTGCGGGTCGACCCCAACGATGTGGTCGATCCCACCCTGCTGGAGCACGAAGTCGTCGTGCTGACGAACCGAATCCGGGTGGAGGCCGGGCTGGCGCCCCTCAAGCTGCACGAGGCGCTGCGCACCGCGGCCCGCCAACATGCGCAGGATATGGCGGAGAACAACTTCTTCGATCACATCGGATCGGACGGCTCCACCCTGGTGGATCGTATCAACCGCGTGAACTATCCCAACTGGCTATACGCCGCCGAGAACATCGCAGCGGGTTTCGCCCGCCCGGCCGACGTCGTGCAGGCATGGCTGGATAGCCCTTACCACCGGGCCAACCTGCTGCATCCCGATCTGAAAGAGATCGGCGTAGGATACGCCTACGATCCGAACGATCAGGCCAACGTCCGATTATGGGATGGGAGCATCGGAGGCCCCTACTACCACTACTGGGTCCAGGACTTCGGCACCCGGATCGGGGCCTACCCCGTGCTCATCAACCTGGACGCGTACAGCACCCTCTCGCCCGAGGTCGATCTGTACATCTACGGCGAGGGCTGGGCAAAGCAGATGCGGGTGTCCAATTACCCGGACTTCCGCGACGCGCGATGGCAACCCTTCCGCAGCACGATGACCTGGACCCTGCTGCCCGGCTCGGGCACGCGCACGGTCTACGTGCAGCTGAAGGATGCCATAGGCATCACCATCAACAGCAGCGACTCGATCGAGCTGCTGCCACCACCCGATCCGTCCAGCTATGGGCTGGAGATCAACGGGGGAGCGGCCTACACGAATCAACGGGATCTCAGCGTCCACATCAAGGCGCCTAGCGGCACGGAGCGGATGCGGTTGTCTTTCTCTTCGGACCTCTCCTCCGCGCCCTGGCAGCCCTACACGCCGGATATCCGCATGTCGATCCCGGAGCGTCGTGAGGGGCGCGTGACCATTTACGGTCAGATCCAGACGCAAGAAGGCTGGGAGTCCCCGGTCTTCTCCGACAGCATCACGGTGGATCTGTCCCCGCCGGCCGGGGAGGTCATCATCCGCGAGCGACAGCCGCGGCAGTTGAAGGTGCTGGTCATGGCGGAGGACCCCATCAGCGGCGTCTCCGAGATGCAGGTGGGGCTCGACCCCGAGCTGGCGAACGTGACCTGGCAACCCTATACGCCCCAGGTGGTCGTCCCGCTCTCGGGCGATGCCGGGGCCAATCAGACGGCGAAGGTGTACGCCCGCTTCCGGGATCGCGCCGGCAACGAATCGCCTATCTACCCAGCCACCGAGCTGACCCTGGATCAGCGCACGTTCCTCCCGTTCGTCACCCACTGATCCCGGCGCCGATCGCTACAACAGGCCCCCATGCCACACCCTGGCATGGGGGCTTTTCACTTGCGAGAGCGCTCTCCCCTCTCCTTCTTCCCCGACGACCGATCACCGCCCCGATCCAACAGGGATTTCGTCAAATATTTCATATTGACTTCTTGGCCACAGTGTGGTAGATTTCCCCTGGGAGGGCTTCTCACATCATCTGAGAAAGGCTTTGCACACGGGGTTCCACTGCAAGGTCGGCGAAGGACCGGGCATTTCGACGGACCGCTTCCGAGGTTGGTCCATAGCCCTTCTCGTTCTCATCCAGGCGGGGTACGCACGACATCTCTCGGAGAGGACCGCATGTACCTCCCATTTCCTCAAACGATGACCCTTTCCCCCGCCCCCGACGAGCCTTACGCGCCTGAGGGCAATCCCGTCCAAGGCACAGGTATCCCGCCCATCGTTTCCTGGACACGATCGTTGATCGCTGGACTGAAGGAGGGATGATGAAACGCATGTATAAGCCTCTCGGATTGATGTGCCTGATCCTGCTGTTGGTCGGGAGCGGCGTGTTCGCGGCCTCTCTGAGCAACTGGCAGGACGGAGGACCTCCCGGCGCGGCCTGGCGGTTGGCTGCCAGTCCCAGATACGAGACCGATGGCACGATCTTCGTCGCCACAAGCACCGGGATCTATCGATCCACCGACCGCGGGGCCAACTGGACCCAGATCCAGAATCTCCCCGATGCCAAGTGGATCCTGGTCAGTCCCGGCTATCCCGACGATCCCACGCTGTTCAGCTCCACCGGGGCCAGCCTGTACCGCTCCACCGACGGTGGTGAGCATTGGGACCAGCTTCCAACGGCCCCCGCCCACGAGGCGCTGGCCATCTCTCCGAACTTCGTCGCCGACGGGACGCTATTCGCCGCGGGCGATCAGGGGTACGTCTATCGATCCACCGATCGCGGCGAGACCTGGACGCTGAGCAACACGGGGATCGCCTCCACGTTCATCGCCTTCGAGTTCGCCATCTCGCCCGACTTCGCGCGTGACCGCACGATATTCCTGGCCGGCTTCGGCCCGTTATACCGCTCCACGGACGGCGGCAACACGTGGACGGCGCTGAACGGCAGCCACGGGCCCAACTACGGCGTGGCCGTCTCCCCCAACTATCGGAACGATCGCACCGTGATCGTGACCTACCGGGAGATCGAGGCCTCCGGCGTGGTGCCGGAGAGCGGGGTCTTCCGCTCCACGGACGGCGGCAACACGTGGACCTACACCGGGCTGGGGCTGCCCGGCTACTACGCCCCGTTCCCCGGGCCGGTGGCCTTCTCCCCCGAGTACAACACTGATCACACCGTCTACGTGGCCGACATGGGCACGAACTTCATGGGGCCGCGCAGGATCTATCGCTCCGTGGATGGCGGGGAGACATGGGCCCCCATGCCGGATCCGCCGACCGACGCGGCCGCCCACGACCTCTTGGCCACCATCGGCTTTGACACCGTGTACCTGGCCAGCGATGCAGGCGTCTGGCGCAACACCGACGTCTGTCGGGAGTACGCCCAGAACGGCGGAGCGGAGTACGACTTCGGCTGGAAGTTCGGGGGCAAGCAGCCCGCCGCCTACTCCACGAAACAGGCGTACCAGGGCACGCGCAGCATCCGCACGGGAATTCTCAGCGGGACCCCCAAGGCCAGTTATTCGGAGGCCTGGCAGACCATCACGATCCCCAAGGACGCCACCTCCGTCACGCTGCGGTTCTGGCGATACGCACAGAGCGAGGAGCTCGCGACCGGCACGGCCCAATCCATCCCTGAATCCGCCCTGCCGCAACGGCTGGTGAATGGGAAGATCCCCTTCTCGCCCACGTCCCTTGACCTGCAGTACGCGCTGGTGATCCGCCCCAACGGATCCCTGCACTGGCTCCTGCGAGAGAAGTCGAATGCGCAGGAGTGGCAGCTCGCCGAATACGATCTCACGGCCTACCGCGGCCAACGGATCACCATCGACTTCGGCACGTACAACGACAGCCGCGATGGGGTGACGGCCATGTTCGTGGACAACGTCTCGCTGGAGGTGTGCTTCGCCGAGACGCCCACGCCGACGCCCACGTCGGCCGCGACGGAAACGCCCACCCCCACAGCGACGAACACGCCGACCCCCACGCCCACGGCGACCATGACGGTCACGGTCAGCCCCACCCACACCCCCACACCCACGCCGACGGCGACCGTGGGGAAGCCGCTCGCCTACGTGCCGTTCATCCTCCACGGCGTCACATGGCCGCCCACACCGACGCCCACGCCGCCTTCGAACATCTCGGTGCTGGCCGTGATCTTCCTGCCCCCCGAGTCTTACCCGCACGGCATCGACGTCGATGAGGAGGGGAACCGGGTGTTCGTCGGCCACAATGGCCCGAGGCATACCGGCCACCAGATGAGCGTGATCGACGGCGAGAAGCTGGAGGTCACCAAGATCATCGACCTGGACGAGGAAAAGGCTCGAGGGCCCAACGGCGTCCTCTACCTGCCTGATTCGGGCCGGGTCTACGTGACGAACCGGGAAACGCACAACGTCGCCGTGGTCGACCCGACGGCCGGCACCGTGCTCGACTACATCCCGGTGGGCAACCACCCGAACGGGATCACGAGGCTGGGCGACCGCCTGTACGTCGCCAACTTCGGCAGTGACAGCGTCTCCGTCATCGATCCCATCAGCAACACGGTGGTGTCCACCATCAAGCCGGCAGGTCGCTACCCATCCATGGTCGCGGCGGACGAGGAGCGCGGCTTTGTGTACCTGACGGCGTTCGGCTCCAACGAGGTGCACTACCTGCGCGACGGAGGCGTGTACAACACGCGGCCGGATGTGCCTCTGCCATACGGCCTGGCATATGACTCGGCCCGCCGTCTGCTCTACGTCGCCAACCGGGAGAACAACCGGACGGTGACCATCATCAACACCGAGAGCAACCAGATCGTGGGGACGATCGACGTCGGCGAGGAGCCCTTCGTCATAGGCTTCAACCCCAATACCCAGCACCTGTTCGTCGTGTGCGGCAACAAGGTGAAGGTGTACGACACGACCGACAACCGCCTGGTGACGACGATTCCTCTGCCTCGGGAATCCGAGGAGGGGATCGCGGTGGATACGCGGCGCAACCGAGTGTATATCACCAGCCGCTTCGACAACGCCGTTACCGTGCTCTACGATCCTCCTCCCACACCATGACGGAAGCGCCGCACTCGCGACGAGGGCGAGCCCGACTGGGCTCGCCCTCGTCTTTCATTGACACCAGGTCTGGGGACGGTTACAATGCCCGCCAAACCATCCCATTCCCACCACAGCAGTCAAACAGGAGATACATCTATGCTGGAGGAACTGATCCATTTCACCAACGAGGGTCTGAGGCTGTATGGGATGCTTCACCGCCCCGAGGGGGCGGGCCCCCATCCCGCCGTGATGATCCTGCACGGGTTCACCGGACAGAGGATCGAGCCTCACCGCCTCTTCGTCAAGCTCGCGCGGCAGCTGACGGCAGCGGGAGTCGCGGCGCTACGCTTCGACTTCCGCGGCTCCGGCGAGAGCGAGGGTGAGTTCGCCGATATGACCATCCTGGGCGAGGTGAGCGACGCGCTGGCCGGGCTAGACTGGTTGGCGGCACAGTCCGGGATCGATCCGGATCGGCTGGGAGTCCTGGGGCTCAGCCTCGGGGGATGCGTGGCCGCCATCACCGCAGGGCGCAGGCCGGAGCAGGTCCGGGCGCTGACGCTGTGGTCGGCGGTCGCCCGGCCGGAGCGCATCTTCCGACGACGGATGGATGATTTCCCCGCAGAGCAGCGGCCCATACGGGTAGAGAGAGGGTACGACATCGGAGGGAACATCCTGGGCGACGCATTTCTGGCCGAGCTGCCGCAGGTGCAGCCGCTGGCCGAGGTGGCGCGCTATGCAGGCCCGGCGCTCATCGTCCACGGGGCCCAGGACGACGTGGTGCCGCCGACCGACGCCGACGCGTATGAGGCCGCGCTGCCAGGGAGGGTCACCAAACACATCGTGGCCCACGCGGATCACACCTACAACCGGGCGTCCTGGGAGCGAGAGGTACTCCAGGTGAGCGTGGATTTCTTCCGGAGTGAGTTGCAGAGATGAAGCTGCGCGTGCTGACGTACAACATCCATCACTGGGAGGGAACCGACGGACGGGTAGATATCGCCCGGGTGGCCGAGGTGATCCGGGCGACCGAGGCGGATATCGTGGGGCTGAATGAGGTGTACCACCCGGCGCGAGTCCCCGGCCTGGAGCGCCCGGCCCTGGACGCGATGGCGCAGATGTTGGAGATGGAGGCCGTCTTCGGTCAAGCGACGGAGATCCCCTGGCCCAAGGGAGCCGACCCCATCGGATACGGCAACGCCTGCCTCAGCCGATGGCCCATTCAGGCTTACGCGGCTCACCGGCTGGCGCCCGTGCCCGATCGGGAGCAGCGAGGCCTCCTCGAGGCGCGCATCACCCTGCCGAACGGGGAGACGCTGACCGTGTACATCACACACCTGGATCAGAAGTTCGAGGCCGCGCGCATGAAACAGCTTCAGTCCCTGCTCCAGTGGGTATCCCGCGATCGGGATCGCCCCCACTTGCTGATGGGCGATTTCAACGCGCTATCGCCGATGGACTACCCGGAACCGGGGCAGTGGGAGGAGGCCGTGGCCCTGGCCGCGGCGGAGGGGTTCACCTTAGAGGAGCCCCGGGTGATCCCGCGCCTGCTACAGGCGGGATACACGGACAGCTTCGCCCAGGCGGGGCAGGGAGAGCGGCTGACCAGTCCGACCACGAGACCGCGCGTGCGCATCGATTACATCTTCGCGCCCCCCACGCTGGCACCAGCGCTCCGTTGGTGTCGCCGCTGGGATGCTCCTCCCGCCGCCCTCGCCTCCGATCACTTTCCCGTCCTGGCGGAATTCATCCTGCCTGGATGACAACGAGGCCCTGAGGAGTTCCCCCAGGGCCTCGTCCAACACGCACCCAACGAATCATCAGAGCGCCGCGATCTCCTCCGCCAAAAGAGACCTTTTTACGCGCTCTCGTCCTTCTGGCTCTCCGCGTCCTCTTTGGCCATCTCCTCGAGCTCCTTCTTCGCCTCCTCCCCTTCCTGGGTGGCCTTGCGGAACTCGCGGATGCCCTTGCCCAACGCGCCTCCGACCTCCGGTAGACGGCCGACGCCGAAGATGATGATGATGATCACCAGGATGATGATCAACTCCATGGGGCCGAGATTAGGCATCTGTCTTCACCTCCTAAAGCGCACAAGCGCCGACTGTTGCGATTATAGCACGGTTCCGCCCGACCCACAAGTGAACGCCGAAAGGGATCAGGGCTTTTCAAAAATCTAACGGAGACTCCCCCCGGGCACCTCAAACCAGCCTCGCCTCACTTGGGAAAGGGCGTTGTAGAGACGCAACGGCGTTGCGCCCCTACCAAATACGCCTCTAAGAGTGTGTCTGAGGGTCTCCTTCAACGACCATCTCTACAGGGGGAGGCGTGGAGGGGAGATCCCCTCCATGGAAACCTCTTTTTCCTGCCTGCACCTGCCTTTCTCGGCCCCTTCCGAAGGGCCCAGGCCGAGGCCAGGCAGGTTGAAGGCAGAAGAAGGGCTTTTTCCGGAGGGGCGGAGGAGGGGCGGAGCCCCTCCGGGCCTCCCCACGGCAGAAGCAACGGCATTTCTCAGGCACGCTCTAAGGGATCGAGCGTTACTTTAGATCTTGTAGAGGCAGCCCTTGTGGCTACCTCAGGCGCCCACAAGGGGCGCCCCTACGGTAGGATTTCAGGGGCAGGTGTTTGAGCTTTGAAAAGCCCTGGAGAGGGGTCAGGGCTTTTTCAAAGTCAGTGAAAGAAGTTTCTTTTGGGAAGCTGCACCCCTCAAAGCTCCTCGCCGTATTACCCGAAAAGATACATTGCGCCAAGAGGGTCGTGGGTCCTCTAAGGCGGCTTCGACATGGAAGCCCCTCACCTGCCCCGCGGGGCTTATCCTTCGAACTCCAAAGATCCCTCCACCGTCACGAGGGCCATCCCATCGGCCGAGCGCAAAAGCCGGGCATGCGCGTATCGGGCGCTGGGAGCGATCAGGGCCGCGTTGCGCTGATCGACCGACCGAATCTGTCGGTCCACCTCCTCGGGCGATTTCCCCCCACGCAGATGACGCTCTCGCAGATTACGCAGCCGGGCGGCCTCCGGCGTCTCCACGAACAGCCGCACGTCAAACAACTCACGCACCGCGGGCCACGGAGGCGTGTCCAAGAACAGGTAGTTCCCCTCGAACACGACGATGCGATGGGCCGCCGTCACCTGCACAGCGTCGGGAACGGGGTCATGCAGCGCGCGACTGTACACGGGGAAACGCACGACCTCGTCACCCTCCCGGACACGACGCAGAAGCCGCGCGGCCGCCTCGGCATCGAAGGTGTTGGGAGCCCCCTTGATCCGCCGCAGAATCACCACCCGGCCATCGTGATCACGCCCCGTGTGCGATTCCAGCCACGCGTTTGGATAGTGGAACCCGTCCAGGCTGAGGTGGATGGCACGCTCGCCACGCCCCCGTCCGAGCGCGTCGAGCACTCGCGCCAGCGTGGCGGCCGTGACCGTCTTGCCGCCACCCGGGAGGCCGCTGATCCCCACCAGCATCCGCCTCCCCAGCGCACGCTGGCGTTCCCATAGACGCCGGGCCAATGGCAGATAGGCGTTCCGGACCTCCTCCGCCACGACGCGCAGCGGCCGGTCAAACCCATCGATGTAGATGGGCTCCGCCTGCAAAGCCTCCCATACGCCCGTGAAGTCCATTCGTGTGCCTACGCCTCGCGATGAAAGAGCGGCAACCGATCCAGCGGGGCAACATAATCGCGGATCAGCGTCGGCCCCTCCCACTGCCGATCCGTCCAATGATCGCGCCACACGCCCGGCGGCAACAACACGTCTCGCGAGCGCGCCCCCGGCTTCACCACCGGCGCCACACAGTGCGTGTCCCCCAACAGAAACTGATCCGCACACAGATACGCGAGCTCGTTGTCCCAGCGCCAACATAGCGGCCGAACCATGGGAGCGCCCACGCTCGTAGCCTCACGAGCAGCCCGATCGACAGCCGACGCGAGCTCTCCGTGGAGCCGGGCATAGCGACGACAGATCTCCACCGTCTCCTCATCGAACTCCCACGGGGCGATGGAGAACTGCATGGCCGGCAGCGCTGCGCACAGCTCCGCCCAGCGGATCAGCAGTTCCTTGTCCGCCCGCAGGCTCCCGTAGTTGTTTCCACCGATCATGTCGGCGAACACAAACGGGTAACCGGCCATCCCCAGGTGCAACGTCTGCGGGATAATGGAACGCAACCCGTTCTCCTCGCCCCAATGGCTGAACTTGTCCCACAGCCGGAAGAGCAGTGGAGCTCTTTGAGAGCGCCAGCCGGTGCGGACCTCACACCACCGGAAGTGCTCGGCTGCCCAGGCCACATAGGCATCGCTATAGCCGTTCCGCCCGATGTCCCGCGCGGAAACGCCGTCGGCGGGGACGAAGTTGCCTTCGCCGGCGTCAAACTTGAAGCCATCCACGCCATAGCGATCCTGCAACATCCGCAGCTTGCCCAGCCACCAATCGGCCGCCTCCGGGTTGCTGAAATCCACCAGGGCGCCCTCGCCCCGCCACCATCGGACGAGATAGGGTTCGTCACGGTCCGGGTGACGGATGAAATATTCCCTTCGGCTTCCCTCCACAAAGTTGGCGGCATCCGGGTTGATGAACGGCGTCACCCATAGCGTGACCAGAAACCCCATGTCCTGGAGCATGGTAATGAGCTCGCGGGGGTTGGGGAACCGCTCCGAATCGAACTCCGTGTCGCCGTAGTGAACCTGCCAGCGATCGTCGATGCCGAACAGACCGGCCGGGAAGCCGTGTTCCAGGATCTCCTGGGCAAACCGCAGCACGGTGGCCTGATCGATCTGCTCCTTGAACTGCGCCCAGGTCGTCCACTGGGGCACGCGCAACAGCTCAGAGGCGGGCGGATGGCCCGGGATGCCCAGCCGGCGGGCATGCCGCCGGTGGACGGAGGCGAGATCCCGTCCGACCGTGATCCGATAGGCCAGATAGCGCTGACGACGCACCGCCACCGACCACAGGCCATCGCCCTGGCCGCCGGGATCCGGCAGAGGGCGATGTGCGAACTCATCGACCCCGGGCTCGCGCGGCCGGTTCAGACCGATCGCGATGTCCCGATCGTTCTCCAGGATCACGCCGACGCCTTTGCTGGTGATCCAGACGCCCGCCTGAACGCAAAGCAGGCCGTCCGGCCCATGATCGTAGGTGATGAACGGATCCGCGTGAATCATCCCTTGCTCCAGCGGGTACACGCCGCGGAACAGCTCCCCCTGGCCATACCAGTGCCCGGCCGGCGCCAGGTAGGCGCTATCCTGCCACTCGTCGGGGGCAGGGTCCGCATGCCAGTGCACTGTGATCCCTTCCTCATCGACGGCCAGGATCAGGGACAGAGGGCGATCCGGATCGTCCGTAACCGCCGTCATGCGCACGCCCTCGCCGGTCAGCCGCACCTCGTCCAAGGAACGCGGCGCCAGCCACGTATCACCATAACGGGCCCGACCGAACGCGGGCCCACTCCTCCAGATCTCGTCCCCATCCCGCAGCACACGCAGCAGAGGGGGCCGACGCTCCACTTGCACGCGAAACATGTCGGCCTCGACGGTGATCCGGTCATCGGTGATCTGAAAGGCAGGCACGAGCACCTCCCGTGTTTCGCCAGCGGCGGTCCCTCATAAACGGAGCACAGGACGTCAGCCTGCGAGCACGGCCGGCTTCAGGCTCCAGCTTTGCAGCCGGGTGTGCAGCGCTAACGTATCCAGCTCGAGATCGAGGGGATGGGGAGGCCACCCGGGCAGGCGGCGATAGATCCCCTCCTCGACCAGTCGGGCGGCGATCTCCGGCTCCTCCGCCCCCGGCGAGATCGTCACCTGCTCGGGCACCTGACCGTGATCCAGGTCCAGGAAGAGCGTGCCCAGCAAGCGCAGCATGGGGCCAGGCCCTGCAAAGGTGTCGTCAACCGCCAGCGTGGCGGGCAGATGCCCGGTCGCGTCGATGTGGTCCACCAGATCGCGAGCGAGGGTCAAGGCGGTCCGTACGGGGACGGTCGCCGGCCGCTCTAAAGAGGGCGGCGGGTTGATCGGCCCCAGGACGTCTCTCAGGATCAGCTCATCCGGCCGCGGATCCTCCTCAGCCAGATATAGGGCCGCCCGGGCGAGCACATCCAGCGCCTGCGCAGGCGACGCCAGGGGGATATCCGTCCGGATCGTCTCGCTCTCCGCGATCGCCCGCGCCAGTTGGCGCACCTCATCCCATCCGATCGGGCCGGCGCCCGCGGCGAAGCGGTCGTTCAGAGCGCGCACGGGGACGATCTCCACGCCCGGCAGGTCGCGCACGGCCTGGACCATGCGCCGCAGATTGCGCAGGCCGGTCGCATAAGTCGCATCGTCCCGCCGGGGGGCCAGGCGATAATCGGCCGGATCGGTGTTCTGCCCACGGGCAAAGTTCAGCGCATCCCAGAAGACGGTGTAGCGCAGCCGCGTGGGGTGCGCGGCGAACAGGCCCAGGCAGGAGAATCCCCGCCTGCGCATATCATCGATCTTCTGAAGCAGAGAGGGCAAAGCGGAAGCGAAGGCGGTATCATCACAACAGGCATCCTCTCCGCCAGGCAGGCTCACATACTCGGAATAGCAGAGTTGTCCGGCGAACCAGCAGGCGCCCGTCTCCCCAGAGCGCGCGTGGGAATAGATGTTGGACGGGATGCCCAGCCGACGCGTGGCAGCCGGGATCTGGGGGCCCCAGCTAGAGCCGGGCGTGCCCCAGGTAGAGGGGGCGGCGCCAAAGATGCGAGCGAGATCACGCGCTCCCGGCCCCTCCTGACGCATGGCCTCCATCACTCCGTCCTCCCACCCCTTATCGGCCAGATATTCGGCGACGGCCGGGTGGACGGAGTGACGATTCGTGTGGAGGCCTACGTCGTGTTTCCCGACGGCCGCGATCACATCGTCGCGGCCGCGTTGCTCCCACAGTCGCGCCTTCTCGCCCACCACGCACATCATCGCTGTGATGCCGTCCTCGGTCAGCACCTCGGCGATGTCCAACGCCACATCGTCCGAGTCAGGATGGACGAGGTCCTCCACATCGAAGCAGACATAGACGTACATGCATCCCCCTTCGCAAGGCGATGAAACAGGCGCAGATGATAATGCGGTAGCTACTGTGTTCTTAGAAATGCCGTTGCTTCTGCCGTGGGGAGGCCCGGAGGGGCTCCGCCCCTCCTCCGCCCCTCCGGAAAAAGCCATTCTTCCGCCTTCGACCTGCCCGGCCCCGGCCCAGATTCCTGCGGAAAGGGCCGAGAAAGGCAGGTGCAGGCCGGAAAAGTGGGATTTCCGTGGAGGGGAGGTCCCCTCCACACCTCCCCCTGTGGAGCTGGTAGCTGAGGGAGACCCTCAGACACCTTACCGGTAAATGTTCAGGCACGCTCCCAGTTCTTCACCACAGTGATCCCTGCAGGATGTCCCGCCTCCCCCACCCGCCGGCCCCCGCCTCTCCCGAACCGGAGGAGGCGGGGGTGAAAACGGTGAAATCGTGAAGGCTTCTGAGGCCCGATCAATCAGCGAATACACTATGGTCGAGTACTAGTGTACGCCCAAATGGCCGACCCGACAAGCGATGGAGCACCGCAAGGCTTCACCCAAGACCGTGTATTCAGTCCTTTTCCACTTTACACCAACTCTTTTCCGGCCTGATTGGAGTGGACCAAGACGGACGGTGTCCGCCTGGTTGCTCTACTCCACGCGGACGGTAACCGGGGTGGCCGCGTTCGCCCGCAGGGAGACCCCCTGGTGCCGGCCGTCGTCGGTGACCAACGTCACCTGTCGGTTGCGCCCCAATTGCTCCTGTACCTCAAAGTGCAGTCCACCATCCCGCCGCTCGACCTGGGTGATCCGACAGCCATCGATGCCAAAGGCCTGCCCTCGCGCCAGGTCCACGTAGATGCCGCCGTAGCGGTTCTCCACCCACGCGGCAGCCGCCAGCGCGCCCCCGGCCCCCCAGCCGAAGTCGGACCGGCCGTGGATGCCGTTGACCCCGCTGTGGGCGAAGTTCTCAGGGCTGAGCCCCACGGGGTAGGCGCCCCAGGTATGCGGGCTGACCTCCTTGTTCTCCGGCACAGCCATCAGCGCAAAGGACGCCCGCAGCGCTGCCACCCCCCGCTGAAAATACTCCGCCTCGCCGGTGACGCGATATGCCTCCAGGTACAGCGGCGCGAACACGGCCTGTCGCGAATCGTTCCATTCCCCGTCCGTGTTCATGACGCCGAAGCCGCCGAAGGTGTACAGATCCAGCCAGGGCGGGTTCCAGAGCTGCTGATAGAGGTTCAGGACGTCCAGAGCCTCCAGGCTGCCCCGCAGATAGCGCGCATCCTGCGTGAGATCATAGGCGCGCAGCAGGGCGTGAGCAGCCCAGTAGGTCGAATAATTGTTGTGTGGCAGGATACCGGTATGGGGATCCGTCATGTCCAACGGCTTCCACGAACAGGACCAGAACGTCTCGAAGTCCCAATACTTCATCTGGGGGATCACCTCGGCCAGCAGGAAATCGCAGGCGCGCAACAGCGCCTCTCGATATGAGGTCTCCCCCGTCCGCAGCGCCAACTCGCCCAGGAACAGTGCGGCCCCGCCCGTCTCCGCCGACTCCCGCAGCGTCTCTACAGGCCAGGGAACTCCCTCTCCATCGTCTGGGAGATCGAACCAGGCGGGGATGGCGCCGGAGGGAAGCTGAGCCTCCACCAGGAAGTCGCCCAGGTTGCGTGCATACTCCACGGCGGCTCGATCCCGTTGCAGATCCCGATCCCACCACAGCAGCCAGGTGGCCGTCCAGGCTGCGCTGGACGTATGTACCCGATGACGGCCGCCGTTGAGGCGCGGCGGGGATCCCCACCATTCGTCGTCCTCATAGGCGTACACGGCCGGGAACAACCCAGCCACCTGCGGGGCCTTCAGCGTCCACATCTTCACGCGCCGGGCACGCTGTTGCCACTCCTTCCGTCCCAGGCGACGTCCGAAGTGCCACATGCCATACGCGCTGCGCAGGCCATTAAACCACACCTGGTTCCAGACGATCGGCTGAGGAGTGCGGAAGTAGCCGTTATGGCTCAACGCCTTGAACCCGCCGACGACCTCCCCCTCGATCTTGAACTCCACGTACTCGCCCACCTGCTGCACGCTAGGGTACGTATAATCCGCGTAGTCACGGAAGGGGATGGTCTGCGGCAGCGCCTTCTCCAGATATGGAGTTGCGTAACGTCGCCACTGATAGGCGGTGACGGTCCGCAGCACGTTCGGCCGCTCCGCCTCAGCTCCCACCATGATCTCATACGCGAAGGTGATCGGCCCGGCCGGCGGCGTGCTCAACATGGACGGGGCATGACGGTAGTACGTATGATGGATCGGCTCGTATGACTTCAGCCCATAGCCGAAGACGGGATGCACGCGATCCTTCACGTCCAGCTCCAGACAGGTGAGGCGCGCCCGCTTCAGGGCGGCCAGCGCGTCCAGGTCGGGCAGGAGCGCGGCCCAGCGGCCGTCCTTGAGCAGGATCACCGCGGGCGCGCGGAAGACGTGATCGCCGATGACCATGTCGTCCCCCGGCCGCAGGTTCGGGGCCCAGGCGTAATCCAAGGGGCCGCCCGCCAGGAACGTCCACACATCTTGGAACCACTCCACCAGCTCGTCGCCGCGCAGATCCAGGCGAGCGGTGACGTGCACGCGAGCTTCCTCGAGATCCACCTTCACCGTGCGGGTCAGCGAACGGCCACCCCAATCGGCCGAGAGACGCAAGGTACGCTCATCCGGCTGCTCGACCGTCCATGCGGGCGGCTCGTCCGGCAACGGGAATTGCGTGGGAAATAGCCGGGCGCCCGTCAACGCGAGGCCGCTCAGGTCACAGATCTCCACCCAACCGGCATCGGCCGTCCCGGCCAGCAGGATCAACCGGGGCGCGGGAGTATCCTCCCAGACGACCTGCACCCTCTCGTTGCCGATCATCCATCGACTCATAAGCCCTCCACCATCTGATTGATGTCCTGCACGATCTGCATGATGGGCTGAAGCGCCTCCAGCGTGGGCTTCCGCGGGCGGAACTCCAGGCCGATGAATCCATCATAGCCGGCCTTCGCTAACTGCTCCAACACGAAGCGATAGCGGATCTCGCCGGTGCCCGGCTCATGACGGCCCGGCACATCGGCGACGTGGATATGGCCGATCTGGTCCACATGAGCGGTCAAGCGGGCGGTCAGATAGCCCTCCGTGATCTGCTGGTGGTAGATGTCGAACAGGAGCTTGACGGCCGGGCTGCCCACCCGGTCCAGAATGGCGAATCCCTCGTCGGCATGGTTCAACAGATAGCCCTGGTGGTCCACCAGCGGATTCAGCGGCTCCAACGCCAGCGTCATGCCCGACCGCTCGGCGATGGGGGCTGCCTGGCGCAACGCGTCCACTACGGCGTCGATCTGCTCCGATCGGGGGACGCCAGGCCGCTCGTTTCCGGTGAGGACGATCAACGTCTTGCATCCCAGCTTGCGAGCGGCGGCAAAGGAAGGCTCCAGCCCGGCCAGGAAGGCCTCGTGCTGGGCCGGATCGCAGAGAATGTTATTGGGCTCGACGGAGAAGACGGAGACCGCCAGCCCCCGGGCCCGCTGACGCTGCGCAATGGCCTCCAGGTCCTTGTCGCGCCAGCCCCAGAACTCGAAGGCGGTCAGCCCGGCATCGGCCGCGGCGTCGATCCGATCCAGAAACGGCAACTCGGGGAACAGCATCTCGATACAGGCGGACAAGGTCAACATGATTCTCTCCTTTATAAGAAAGCAAGCCTCGGATGGTAGGGATGCTCGCTGGTCGGCGGGATGAGACGACACTGCCCGCCTAACACACGTCGCACGAGCCACCCGCACCAGGGCTCAAACGGCTCATCCAGAGCGTCCATTTCCGCCAGAGAGAGGTAAGCGGCCCGATCTGTCTCTACTCCGTCCGGCGTCGGCTCACCGTCAATGTGGCGGCACAGGAAGACGATGCCGATCCCGCCATCCTCGGATAGATTCTGGATGCCCAGCAAGCCTTTCACCTCGGCGACGACGTTCGCCTCCTCCCGAGTCTCTCGCAGCGCGGCGATCTCCGGCGCCTCACCCGGGTCGAGGAACCCCCAGGGGATGCTCCACTGTCCCGACAAGGATTGTCCCGGCGCCTGACGAATCCAGAGAGCACGATCGCCTTTAAGGACGACGGCTCCCACGCACACGATCGTCTTGGGCGGCCAATCCATTTTGCGGCTCTCCCTATCAGCCATGCGACCTCCCGATTCTCGCCCTTTACCTGCCTGGTTGGGACTTTGGCCGGTGGCCTCCATCCCCACGGGGCAGGTGAGGGGCTGAAAATAGATTTCTTCGGAGGGGTGGCCGCCCCTCCGAGTCACCCCAGAGATGCGGAGCCGCGCTTCCGTATCGCTCAACTTGATACCAATGGGATAGGTACGGATTGACCCCTACGCCTCCCAGCCACCTTAGAGCGTGCCTGAAAATTCCCGGCAAGGTGTCTGAGGGTTTCCCTCAACGACAAGCTCCACAGGGGGAGGTGTGGAGGGGACCTTCCCTCCACGGAAAACCCGGCTTTTCCGGCCTGCACCTGCCTCTCTCGGCCCCTTCCGAAGGACTCGGGCCGGGGCCAGGCAGGTCGAAGGCGGGAGAAAGGCTTTTTCCGGAGGGGCTCCGCCCCTCCGGGCCTCCCCACAGCAGAAGCAACGGCATCTCTCAGACACCCTCTTAGAGCTCCTTCTCCATCCACCAGAACACACGGTGTATGCGGGCATCGGCCACGCGAGCGTAGAAGGCGATGGGCCCCACCCAGCAGATATCGGCGGTCCGATGGCCCAGCGCCCTCATATCCCGCATACAGTGCCAGAAGAGCACCCGGCCGATCCCCCGGCCGCGCAGGTCCGGCTCCGTGCCCATGGGCCCGAAGCCGTTCTCGAACATGGTCACGTTGTAAGAGGCGAACGCGCAGATACGATCCTCGCGCGTGGCCACGAAGGTGGAAATGGGATCATTCTCATAAGAGGAGAGGGCCTCATAATGCCATACGGGGCTCCACCGCTCTTGCAGCCACGCGCTGAAGGTCTCCCGATCCTCCGGCCGCAATCGTCGAATGGTATATCCCTCCCGGGCCAGGCGCGCCTCCTCCTCACGTGTATCCCAATCGTGCGCGAGGAGGTCCACCTCCATATCCACCGCCTCGCCGAAGCGGTAGAAACCGTGGCGCTCGAAGAAACAATAGGCCGAGGTGTAGCGCACATCCAGGCCGGGCCAGAAGTAATTGGGCGCGCTATTGCCCAGCCGCAGCCGGGTGAGCCCATCGGCGCGCAGGCGCCCCTCCAGCTCCCCCAACAACTGAGAGGCGACGCCCCGCCGGCGATAGGCGGGCTCGACCGTGATCAGGCGCACCCAGGCCATCCTCCCCTCGTCCATCTGACGGACGCCGCCCAGGATCGCCCCCACCAACCGATCATCCGCCCAGGCAAGCAACTGATAAGCCGGGTCCCGACCGGGCTCCTCCAGAACGCGACGGCGCAACAGGGTCGGCGTGAACACATCCAGGGGAAGCGTACGTTGACACAAGTCCAGCAAGGCGGGTAAGTCAGCCTCGGCCAATTCACGGATTTCCATAAAAGAGGCCCCCTATCATCAAAAGCTTATCCACAGTCGGCTTCCTTCACACTTCAGAGCCCAGAAGCGCTTCAGCCGATATCTTTCAGACACACTCTGAGCCTCCAGCGGAGTTCCAAGAGATATCAAGAGGATGCCTCCCTCTTCAAAAGGTGGGGGTTCAGCGTGCTGAACCCCCACCCTTCCGGAGACATCCCCTACTTCCCCTCAGTCCACCACCATACGGCTCCCCAATCCATCATAGAGCTTGACTCAGGCTATCCGGATCTCCTTGCTGCTCTCCCATAATCCGTGGATGTTGCACAGAGCCAAGGCGTACAGGGTGCCGGGCTTGGTCACCTTCAATGTAACCGTCACCGCGTGGTGCGTGTACACCGGGCCCTGGTTGGGGCCAGCCACCGCCTCACCATGAGCGGTGAACTCGAAATGCCCCACCTGATGGGTAAACGGCTCCCCCTCCGGGTGGAAGTAAAGGGAGATCCAACTGATATGATGTTCCGTGGTGTTGGGATGTCCCACCTCCTTCCCCAGGCTGACCGTCACCTGGAACATCTCGTCGGCCTTCACCTCGTCCGGGCACTCGATGACCGGCACGTGTTTTTCCTTCTTCCAATCAGCTTCCTGAATGCGTTCGCTCAGCTTGGTCATGGCTTCTCCTCCTTGCCTTATACCGGCGTGAAAATCGACGACCTCCCAGAGAGCCGACGCCCTTTGGGAGGGAACAGCCCCTTTACCTTCGATCCTCCGCCCTGACGAAGGGCGGCCTCACCTCAAGGGATGTCAGCAGGCCATAGCAACGGGGCTTCCGAAACGCGTTCCCCCACGTCTCACGCTCCCGATACGCCCGGATCCGATCCATATGGAAGACGGCCAGGTAGACGCTCTCCTCCTCGCCCGCCTCGATCACCAGGGTATCCCTCGCGTTCCCCCTCTCGTCGAAGGCGATGGGATCAAAGGCGATGGAGTGTCCGTTGTTCTGCGGCGCGGCATAGTTGGTCATCGCCACCCCTACCATGTTCTCAAAGGCCCTCGCCCTGAACTGGCCGATGCGATGCGCCTCCAGCTCGCAGGCGTTGGGCGTCAGGATGATCTCCGCCCCCTTCAACATCAGAATGCGAGCGCTCTCCGGGAACTCCCGATCGTAGCAGATCATGGCCCCCACCCTGACCGTCCCTTCCTCCGTCTCCAGATCGCACACGTAGAAATCGTCTCCAGGGGTCAGGGCGATCTCCCGATCGAAATCGCAGGTATGCACCTTGGCGTACGTCATCACGACCTCGCCGCGTCGGTCGATCAGGGAAACGGAGTTACGCGGCGCGCCCTCCCATCTCTCCAGATAGGTCAGGGCGATGGCCATCCCCAGCTCCTTCGCCAGCGCCCTGAAGTGCATGACGAAGGCATCATCCCGGCCGATCGCCTGCGCCCGCCACTCCTCCTGCGCGCCCGGCCGACCCGGATCGTAAAAGGTGTACCCGATGTTCCACATCTCCGGGAAGAGCGCGAGGTCCGCTCCCAACTCCCTCGCACGCCGGCAGAACGCCTCCCCCTTGGCGAGGTTCGCCTCCTGATCGTCCCCACAGGCTACCATCTGCAACAGAGCGATCCGGAACAGGCTCATAGGCCCTCTTTCCCCTCGAGGAGGGATCCCTTTCCACAGAAGCCCTGCTTTCCCGGCCCTTCTCGCAGAGACTCAGGCCGAGGCCAGGCAGATCAGGGGCGGGATTCTTCAGACACACTCTTACAGAAACGGGATCGGGCGGGAGAGCGGCGGGGGCGTATACGCCTCCCGGTAGTACGCGGCCACCCGGCGCAGGACCGCATCGCGTATCGCGCGCAATTCCTCCGCGGCCGGGCCCAACGTCATCATCCGGCTGGCGGCCACGTGATTGTCCAGGATGCCCTGGGCCACGTCGATGGGCACATCCAGCCGGCAGAAGATCCAGGCGATCACCCCGCTATACCAGCGCAGGCGCGCCTCCTCCCCAGCGCGGAAGGTGGATGTGGGCTGGCCGTCGAACGTCATGCGCCGCACCTCGCCCAGCGTGGCGCCGCCCAACACGCCGTGGATGATGGAGATCGTCTCCGCGCCGCATCGCCAGAACTCGTCCGCCCCCAGGCAACGCATCTCCGCGCCCGGGTCGGCGAAGATGACCTGTGCGGCGGCGCGGGTGTACAGCTTGTAGCCGGAGTTGAAGTCGGGCACGTCCTCCGGGCTCGCACAGAAGCGCAGATCCAACACGCGACCCTGCCGCGCCAGGTGATAGCGCAGAGCATCCAACAACACCCGATCCTGCAACAACTCCAGCTCACCGCGCAGCCAACCCATCGGTCGATGCAGGCTGCCCCGCCGCCCGATCACCAGCACGCGATCGTTGGCCGTCTCCCGGGCGATATGGACCGCCGCCCGCGCCAGATTGGGCAGATCGTTGATGAAGTGATCGGCGTCAGCATCGCGCACGCACAGCAGGTCGGCGTCCGGCCTCTCGCTCAGCAGCCAGCGCATCCCCTGTGTGACCGCGTGCTCCTTGCCGCGATTCTCGTCCTCTATGATCAGCGCCGGGGCGACGCCCTCCCGCCGCAGGAGCCGATCCCTCTCGACCCGGGCCACCCGGGCGATACGCGGGCTTCCGTCCACCACCAGCACGATCTGATCCCAGGGCATGAACAGCCCGCAGTCGGCCAGGGTCAAACGCAGCAGATCGGCGATGGCCTCATCGGACTCCTGGGGGTTATACCAGACCGGCACCACCATCCCCAGCCGGGGATGCAGGTCGGCGATGGTGGCGTAGTGCTCGTGAGTGCTCACGCCGCGCCCCTCTCCGCTGCCAGTCTCAGCCGGGCCAGCACGCCCGCACCGATCACGCCCGCCTGCGGCCCCAAAGCGGCCTTCCAGACCGGCGTCGATCGAGCCGTGGGCAACGCGTGCCGGGCGATGCAGGAGCGAATGGCCTGGAAAAACGGCTCGCCGGCCTCGGCCACCCCTCCGCCGATGATGATCGCGTCCGGCGCCATCACGTTCACCAGCGAGGTCAACGCGAACCCCAACCAGCGGCCGGCCTCCTGCACGGCGAAGCGCGCCAGCTGATCCCCAGCCCGCATCGCCTCCACCACCTCCCGTCCTGTGGGAGCGCTGGGTAGCCCGCGCAGGCGGCGGTAATGCTCGGCGATGGCTGGACCCGAGGCGTACTGTTCCACACAGCCGCGGTCGCCGCAGGTGCACGGCCGGCCGTCCCGGACCACTTTGACATGCCCTACCGCGCCGGCCAGCCCGGCGCGGCCCGGGTGCAAACGCCCGTTCAGCACCCAGCCGCCGCCGATCCCGGTGCCCACCGCCACATACAGCCCGTTCCGCACCCCCCGGCCGGCACCGTACGTCGCCTCGCCCAGCGCCATGGCGTGCACATCGTTGTCCATCCAGACGGGCACCCCCAGCGCCGCCCCCAACTCCCGGCGAAGGGGCACGCCGGTCCAGCCGGGGATCAGATCCGTGGCATAGACGATCTCCCCGGTGCCCGGATCCACCTGGCCGCCCGTGCCCACGCCGATCGCCGCCGGGGGACGCTCCGCCGCGGCCGCCACCTCTCGCGCCAGTTGCACGACCCGACGCAACACGGCCTCGCTTCCCTCGTGCACCGCCGTGGGAACGGAGCGTGCATGGTACAGTGTGCCATCCGGGGCGACCATCGCGGCGGCGATCTTGGTCCCGCCGATATCGATCCCCAACGTCCACGCCTCTTCCATACCGCCTCCTGTGCGACGGGCACGCCACCCTCAATCACAAGCCCCACAGGGGGATATGGGGGAACCCCCCTCCACGGAAAATACCGCTTTCCCGGCCTGCACCTGCTTCTCTCGGCCCCTTCCGCAAGGGTCTGGGCCGGGCCCCGGCAGGTCAAGGGCGGAAGAAAATTCTTTCTGGAGGAGCAAGGCCCCTCCAGGCCTCCCCATAACAGGAGCAACAGGACTTCTCAGGCACGCTCTTAGAAGGGCGGCTCCTTATGCAGTTCCTCGATCAACTGCAAGGCGGCCTCAATCTGCTCCGCCGTCCCCTGGAGCAGCAGGCGCACGGCCCCCTCGGCACCGAAGATGCCGCCGGAGCCGACATGACGAACCTGAACGCCGCAGAGCAGGTGGAACGCCTCGATCTCGGTGATGATCTCACCGGTGATGGGGAAAAGCGGATGGACGTGATTGGCCGCCTCCTCGCCCTGTCCCAACACGCGCGCCGTCTCCAGGATATCATGCGTCACCAACTTCTCCAGGCCCACCGGGATCACCAGCGTAACCCGCCGTCCGATGATCGGTCCCAACGCGCCCCCCACGGTTCCACCGTTGGGGTCCCCGATGCACACCCCGGCCACCTTCTTCTCGTAATTGAGCGCGTTGGCCCCCTTGATGAAGACATCGCCGGGGCCCATCTGGCGCGCCGCCTCAAAGCGATTCATCCCCTGCACCGGCTGCCCGTCATGCAGGATCACATCGGGCAGGTTCTTGGGCGCCAGGCGGGTCTTGCTGTCAAAGCCCGGCGGGACCACATGCCCGGTCACGTACGCATACCGGTCGATGGGCTTCCCCAGGACCTCCTCGACGACGTAGCCATCCGTGGTACCGGTCGAGATGACCATCCACCCCTGTCGTCGGGCGCGCTGCACGGCGGGATGAGCTGCTACCCCCTTGGCGATCAGACGTTTCGACTGCGAGACGGTGAGAACGACCTCAGCTAGCATGGTAAGGCACCTCCGAGGGACAAACGTTCTAAAACGTAAAGAGCAAAACGTAATAAACGTGAAGCGTGAGGGGATATGGTCACCCCTCGCTCAACCAGCGATCCAGGAACGCGTACGCCTCCGCCTTCACCTCGTCGGGGAAGCTGTGGCCTCCGGGGAAGAGGATCGCCTGGAACCGATCGGCCACCCCGGCCTCCGCATAGGCGGCCCGCGCCTTCTCGGCGATCTCCCGCACGCCGTCGATGGGGAAGATGCGATCCTCCTCGCCCGCCGTGAGCAAGAAAGCCCGCGGGGCGATGTCCGCCACCAGGGCATCCAGATCGCACAGCTCCAGCAGGCCCGGCACATACATGGCCCGGTTATGATTGATCCCATCGCGCAGGATCGTGCGGATCAGGCCAAACCCACACGAGGAGACGGCTGCCCGAACGCGCTCGTCGTACCAGGCCAGCCAGAGGGTCTCCTGGCCACCCAGCGAATGACCGATAGCCCCCAACCGCCCTGGATCAACATCGGGCAACCCGGCCAGCACGTCCAGCGCACATACCAGATCATGCAGATACTTGGTCTGCAGACAGGAGCCGAGCAGGATACGCCGCGTGAACTCGAACCCCTCATACTCCCGATCCTTGAGATGGGGGTTCTCCATGCGTACGTACTCGGGCGGCCGTCGGTCCTCAAAGCAGAGGTGATCCGGGCACAGCACGACGTACCCACGCCGGCACAGATCAAGCCCATAGTGATACATGCGGTTGGCGCTCAGCCCGGCCGGCTCCGACTTACCCAGGTAATACTGCCCCGCGTGCTGGTGGATGGCCAGGATGCCGGGCCGTCCGGACGCGGGCGAGGATCCCTTGGGGCGCAGCAGCCAGGCGGTGACGCGCTCGCCCGGCTCGACGGCGTAGGAGACCGACACGCGAACGTGATCGCCCAGATCCACCTCCGGGCCGAAGGCGACATCCGGCGGCACACGCTCGGGGAATCGCCCCAACCGCTCGATGATCGCTTGACGCAACGCCGGGTTGCCCACTCTTCCCTCCTCGTGAGAAGGCAAGGCCTTCCTACGCCAGGCTACGCTCGATCAGCGCCTTGGACTTGAGGATGCCCTCATGGTCGTCGCTCTTCCCCTCGAACTCGATGCCGTAGGAACCCGTGTAGCCGGACTTCTCCAGGATCTGGATACAGCGCGGGATATCGATGTTGGGATCATTGCCGGTCGCGTCGAACTCACGCGCTTTGGCATGGACAGCCACGGCGTAGGGAGCCAGCTTCTCCAGCGCGGCGAAGCGATCCACCTCCGGAGGGAAGTTCCCAAAGTCCGGCAGCGTCCCAATCCAGGGGCTGTTCACGGAGCGGATCACCCGCAGGATGTTCTCCGGATCGGCCGATACGCCGCCGTGGTTCTCGATGAGGATCTTAATCCCCATCTGCCCGCCGACCTCGGCGAGGACGCCGAAGCTCTCGATCAGACGCTCGATCCGCCCGGCCACGTCGGGATCATGATGTCCGCCCATGTTGGCACGAATGGCGTTGCACCCCAGGGCGGCCGCGATCTCAAACCAACGCGTGTGATTGGACACCGCCATCATGCGCTCCAGGCGATCGGGCGCTCCCAGATCCCCCTGCCGGTCGATCGCGATGTTCAGCATGCGCACGCCCTGGCTATTGGCCGCCGCGCGCAGCATGTTCAGGTAGCCGTTATCCTGCCGCTCGAAGAAGGGCTCATTGAGCTCGATCTGATCGATGCCGAACTCCTCACGCGCCACGCGAGGGAACTCCAGGAGCGTAAGAGGATGCTCCTCTCGCCGGAAACGACGCACGAGACTCCAGCCGGCCAATGACACTCGGGACATAGTGACTCTCCTGTTGATCATGATGGCGGCGACGGAAGTCGCCTTTGATGTGAAACCCGATGATGCTGAGATCGAGGCCCGCCGTTCCTCCGAGAGGATCAACGAAAGGTGCCACGACTCTCGCCGAGGCCATATCCTGGTGAACGGACAAGCCCACACGAGGCATTATAATACGAGCCCCCCCGGATTACAACAGCGAAAACCGCAACGGGACTGCCCACAAACCTCGAGGCTCAAAAACCAGGTCCGTCCCCCTCAAGAGGCGACCGCTGAGCCCGGGCAGGGGGTGGCTCGAAGGGGCGTCAGCCCCTCCGAAGAAACCTATTTTCAGGCCCTCACCTGCCCCGTGGGGCCGGAGGCCACCGGCTAAAGCCCCAACCAGGCAGGTAAAAGCGAGAAAAAGAGTTTTCCTGCGGAGGGGAAGCCCCTCCGCACCTCCCCTTTCAGGTGCGACCGCCCATGGAGGGAAAAAGCGACAGGCGGGGGCCTCGCCCATGCTGTTCAGTTGATGCGAATAGGGCGACCGCTGAGCCCGGGACTCCCAGGATCAGACGAAAGGCACGGAACCGCGAATATGCCGCTCATGGGCGATGTCGCCCGGGACTGACAGCTTGCTTGCCAGGGCAATTCTATGACACGTGACGTGACAAAAGGTCTAGACAACGCCCCCAAAGCATGGTATACTCGCGCCAGGTCAACCGATCCGAAGATGGATCTACAGGCGGTGGGGCGTCCATCCCGGCTGGGCGAAGGCCGCGCTTTACCCTCCAATCCTCGCACGGACATGTTTCCCCCATCGCCTATCCTAGTGTATGCTTGCGATCACATAGGCGATCGTCTGACCAGAGCCACCGGGGGGAAGCCACCAGCCTCCGGGGCCAAAGGTGGCGAACGGCCCTGATCCCGATCCCACGACAACACAGGTGCAAAGGAATCATGAAACCTCGCGAACGCGTTCTGACCGCCCTGGCCCACAAGGAGCCTGATCGGGTGCCCATCGACTTCGGCGGGATGCGCTCCACGGGCATCATGGCCCTGGCCTACGCCCCGCTCAAACGGTCCCTCGGCATAGAGGATGGCAGCATCGACGTCTATGACGTTGGCCAGCAACTGGCGCTGGTGGAAGAACCTGTCCGGCAACGATTCGGGGTGGACGTGGTCCCGCTGGACTTCGACGCATTGGGCCCGTGGCAGCCATACACGCTGCCGGATGGGACCCCCGCGCGGGTCCCCGCTCACTACCGGATCGAAAGGGCGGAGGACGGGACCCTCTACATCCTCAACGACGAGGGACGCCGGGTGGCGGCCATGCCGCCCGATGGATACTACTTCGACTCCATCTACCACCCGCTGGCCGACGCCCAAACCGTGGACGACCTGAAAGCCTTCTCATGGAGCGGCCGCTCCGATGAGGACCTGGCCCGGCTGCGAGAGGAGGCCCGTCGGCTGTACAACGAGACGGACTACGCCATCATGGGGGCATTCGGGGGCAACATCCTGGAGTCGGGCCAGGGCCTGCGTGGATGGGAGCAATTCATGCTCGACCTGGCCTACGGCGGTCCCTTCCTGGAGACGTTCCTGGAGCTGCTGACGGAGAACCACCTGCGGAATCTGGAGCGTTATCTGGGCGCCGTCGGCGAGTACATCCAGATCATCCAGATGGGCGATGACCTCGGCACCCAGCGAGGCCCCCAGATCTCCGTGGATATGTATCGCCGCTGGATCAAGCCGTACCATAAACGCATCTACGGCTGGGTACACGACCACTATCCCGACATCTACGTCTTCCTGCACTGCTGCGGCGGCGTCTATGACCTGATCCCGGACCTGATCGACGCCGGCGTGGATATCCTGAACCCGGTGCAAACCTCCGCCCATGGCATGGACCCGGTTCGCCTGAAGCGAGAGTTCGGCCGCGACCTGGTCTTCTGGGGCGGCGGCTGCGAGACCCAGAGCACGCTTCCGCACGGCACGCCGGAGGAAGTACGCCAGCAGGTGAAGGAGCGGCTGGAGATCTTCGCGCCGGACGGCGGCTATGTGTTCAACCAGATTCACAACATCCAGCACGGCGTCCCGCCGGAGAACATCACCGCCATGTTCGAGGCCGCGCTGGCTCATGGCTCCTATTAGCCAGCGACCTCACCGTCGAATGGATCCCACGGGACCCATGTAACCCTGTGCGCTCGGAGACGCTGGCGTCTCCGAATCCCGCATCACCGCGACCCACGGCGAGGAGGATGGATATGGGGTA
This sequence comes from Chloroflexota bacterium, assembly GCA_013152435.1. Taxonomy (NCBI): domain Bacteria; kingdom Bacillati; phylum Chloroflexota; species Chloroflexota bacterium. The sequence goes on from JAADGJ010000018.1 coordinate 43,095, forward strand.
TCTGATGGGTATTGATGTCGGCACAACCGGCACGCGAGCGATCATCGTAGACCCCGCCACGGGCGACGTGGTCGCCGGAGCCACCGAGGAATATCCCCTCTACACCCCGCAACCCCAATGGGCGGAGCAGGACCCGGCCGATTGGTGGCAGGCCACCTGCGACGCCATTCGAGCCGCCATTTCCCAGGCCAACATCCGACCGGATGATATCCAGGGCATCGGCCTCACCGGCCAGATGCACGGCATCGTGCTCCTGGATGAGAACGACCAGGTCCTGCGTCCATCCATCATCTGGTGCGATCAGCGCAGCCAGGCCCAATGCGATTGGATCACCGAGCGCGTGGGGGCGGAACGACTCATCGAGCTGACCAGCAACCCCGCCCTGACCGGCTTCAGCGCCCCGAAACTGCTGTGGATTCGCGACCACCAGCCGGACCTGTACGCCCGGGCGCGGACGTTCCTGCTGCCCAAAGATTTCATCCGCTTCAAACTCACGGGCGAACGGGCCAGTGAGGTATCCGACGCCTCCGGGACGCTCCTCTTCGATGTGACGAACCGGCGCTGGTCCCAGGAGATGCTCGACGCGCTGGGGATCGATCCATCGCTGCTGCCCAAGGTGTACGAGTCGCCGGAGGTGACGGGCCATATCACCGCGGAGGCCGCTCAGATCACGGGGCTGAAGGAGGGCACGCCGGTGGTGGGCGGCGGCGGCGACCAGGCGGCCGGGGCGGTGGGCAACGGCGTCGTGCGACCCGGCATCGTGTCCTGCACGGTAGGCAGCTCGGGCGTGGTATTCGCGTACATGGACCAGCCCAAGCTCGACCCGAAGGGCCGCGTGCACACCTTCTGCCACGCGGTGCCCGGCGCCTGGCACGTGATGGGCGTCACCCAGGGGGCGGGGCTCTCCCTGCGCTGGTTCCGCGACCGATTCGGCGGGATGGAGCGGGCGCTGGCCCCCGAGCTGGGCGTCGATCCCTACGACATCCTGGTCGATGAGGCTCGGCGCGCCCCCGCCGGATGCGAGGGATTGATCTTCCTGCCCTACCTGATGGGCGAACGCACGCCGCACCTGGATCCGGACGCCAAGGGCGTCTTCTTCGGGCTGACGGCGCGCCACACCCGCGGCGACGTGATCCGCTCGATCCTGGAGGGCGTGGCTTACAGCCTGCGGGACTCCTTCGAGATCCTGCGGGAGATGGAGGTGCCCATCGAGCAGGTGCGCGCCTCCGGCGGCGGGGCACGCTCCGACCTATGGCGCCAGATCCAGGCGGATGTGTACGACACGGAGTTGGTCACCATCAACGCCACGGAGGGGCCCGCCTACGGCGCCGCTCTCCTGGCCGGCGTGGGTACCGGCGTGTGGCCCACAGTCCCCGCGGCATGCGACGCCACCATCAAGATCACGGGCCGGACGGCGCCGGACGCCGATCGGGTGAAGGTCTACGATGCGTACTACGCCATCTACCGTAGCCTATATGGTATGCTAAAGCCCGCCTACGACCGGGTGGCTGAAGTCATCCGAACATATGCCGGCTGAGCCGGCACAGCGGAGGGGGAAGCCCCTTCGCGAACTCCGTGAAATGCAAAGGAGATAGGAACGATGAAACTCGGCTTTCTGACCGCCTGCCTGCGAGGCCTCTCGGTGGAAGAGATCGTGACCTGGGCTGCGAAGAACGGATTCCAGGCGTTGGAGCTGGCGTGCTGGCCCATGCAGAACGAGCGAGACTACTCCGCCAGCACGCTGGACGTGGCCAATCTGACGCCTGCAAAGGCGGATGAGATCAAAGCCCTGTTCTCCAAGCACGAGATGGAGATCTCCTGCCTGACCTATTGCGATAACAACCTGGCGCCGGATCCCGACGTCCGCCAGCATCACCTGGGCCATCTGGATAAGGTCATCGAGGCCGCCCAGCTTCTGGGTGTGCAGAACGTCAGCACCTTCATCGGACGCGATCCCCGACTGACGGAGGCGGAGAACCTGGAGGAGGCGATCAAGGTCTTCACGCCCATCGTGGAGCGCGCGGCGGAGCGAGGCGTGCGCATCGCCATCGAGAACTGCCCCATGCCCGGCTGGCAGTTCGAGGGATTGGCCGGCAACATCGCATACAGCCCCAAGCTGTGGGACGCGCTGTTCGAGCGCTTGCCAGCGGATCACTTCGGCCTGAACTTCGATCCCTCCCATCTCTGGTGGCTGGGGATTGATCCCATCAAAGCCGTGCGGGACTACGCCGATCGGATCTTCCACGTCCACGCGAAGGACACGGAGATCCTTTCGGAGAACACCTACCGGGTAGGCATCCTGCTCGGCCGAGGATGGTGGCGCTATCGCATGCCCGGCCTGGGCGAGATCCCCTGGGCTCGCTTCATCTCCACGCTCAACGAGATGGGGTACGATTACGTGCTGAGCACGGAGCACGAGGATCCCGTGTGGGAGGGCAGCCACGAGAAGGTGAAGCAGGGGTTGATCCTGGGGCAACGCTTCCTCTCCCAGTTCGTCATCTAAGCTGGGGCATCCCAGCAAGGAGGGATCTCCATGAACGATCGTGAGCGCTGGCTGGCAACCCTGCACTACGAGCCGGTAGATCATATCCCGGACGAGGAGTTCGGCTATTGGGACGAGACCTTCACGGTCTGGCACAAGCAGGGCCTGCCGCGCGAGGTCAAGGACAACGCCATCGCGGATCGCTTCTTCTGCTTCGCCCCTCGGGAGACGGTGCCCGTCAACGTGGGGCTGCTGCCTCACTTCCGCCGCCGCGTGATCCGAGAAGACGAGCGACACCAGGTCATCATCACCGAGGAGGGGGCAGAAGCGGTCATCCATAAGGACGGCAGTTCGTCCATTCCCCACTTCGTGCGATTTCCACTCCAGACCCGAGCGGACTGGGAGGAGTTTAAGCGACGATTGGATCCCAATGATCCGCGACGATATCCCGTCGATTGGGAGTGGTGGGTGCGTCTATGGAAGGAGCGCACCTACCCGCTGGGCATCCACGTGGGGAGCCTGTTCGGATGGTTGCGCAACTGGATGGGCTTCGAGCACATCGCCGTCACCATTCACGACGATCCGGATTGGATCCACGAGATGATGGAGCACCTGACGGAACTCACCCTCAAAACCATCCGACGGGCGCTCCAGGACGTACAACTGGATTTCGCCGCCTTCTGGGAGGATATGGCGTTCCGAAGCGGGCCGATGATCTCTCCCAAGATGTTCCGGGAGTTCATGGTACCTCGCTACAAGCGGATCACGGACCTGCTGCGAGAGCACGGCGTGGACATCGTGTACGTGGACTGCGACGGGGACATCACCGAGCTGGTGGAGCTCTGGCTGGAGGCAGGGGTGAACACGATGTTCCCGCTGGAGGTGCGCGGCGGTTCGGATCCGGTGCTGATCCGCAAGCGATTCGGCAAGGCCGTCCGGCTGTTGGGCGGCGTGGATAAGACCAAATTGATCGAGGGAAAGGAGGCGATACGCAAGGAGATCGCTCGGCTGGAGCCGTTGGTCGCGGATGGCGGGTACATTCCGCACGTCGATCACCGGGTGCCACCCGACGTCACGTACGAGAACTACCTGTACTACCTGAAGGTGAAGCGAGAGGCCTTCGGGATTCCGCACCCGCAATGTTGGGAGGAGCAGATGGCGGCGGCACGAGCGCGTCGAAAGCAGGCCGCCTGAGTCTTCAATATTGAGCCAGAATCATGTCACGAGCGATCCCGCACTACACCGTCATATCCTGAAACCCACAGGAGGAGGTTCTCTCATGTTCGATTTGACTCCACTCACCGAGGCCGTGATCACGGGCAATGCTCCCCAGGCGAAGGAGCTGACCCAGAAAGCCCTGGACGCCGGCGTGACCCCGGGCACCATCCTGCAGGAAGGGCTGATCCCGGGCATGGCCGAGGTAGGGCGTCGCTTTGAGGCCCGTGAGTTCTACGTGCCGGAGCTGCTGATCGCCGCCCGCGCCATGCACGCCGCGCTGGACATCCTGCGCCCGCTACTGGCGGAAAGCGAAGAGGTCGAGCCGCTGGGCAAAGTCGTCATCGGCACGGTGCGCGGCGACCTGCACGACATCGGCAAGAATCTGGTCACCATGATGCTGGAGGGCTCCGGCTTCGAGGTCCAGGACCTGGGCATCGACGTGGCACCCGAGAAGTTCGTGGACGCCATCAAGGAGGGCGAGTACGACATCCTGGCGATGTCGGCCCTTCTGACCACCACCATGCCCAGCATGAAGGCCACCATCGACGCGCTGACCGAGGCGGGATTGCGGGACAAGGTGAAGGTCATGATCGGTGGCGCGCCGATCACCCAGGAGTACGCGGACCAGATCGGCGCCGACGGATACGGAGAGGACGCCAATCAGGCCGTCCGAGTGGCCAAGCAATTACTGGGATTGCCGAGTGACTGAGCGTATGCACAGCATGGGTTCTCAATGGGCGGCGCGGCTGGCGGAGGTGTACGGGGAAGAGGCCGTAGAAACACAGCAGGCCCGCTATCAGGAGGCCCTTGCCGCCTTCCGCACCGCCTATGGACCCGGCCCGGTAGCCATCTGCCGCTGCCCAGGCCGGGTCAACTTAATCGGTGAACACACGGACTATAACTACGGGTTCTGCCTACCGGCTCCCCTGGACCGGGATCTCCTGCTGCTGGTGCGCCCCCGCCAGGATGCCGTCGTATCCCTGGCCAACATCGAGGCGGACCTCTTCCCCCCTCGACGGTTCACGCTCAGCGCGGATATCCCCTCCGGCCCGCCGGGGGATTGGGGCAACTACTCGCGCGGCGCGGGCCAGAAGCTATGGCAGGTCTTCGGGCCGCTGCGCGGCTTCGACGGCCTGGTCGTGAGCCGGCCGCCCCACGGCGTGCCGCGCGGCGCCGGCGTCAGCTCCTCGACCGCGCTCACCGTGGCCTCGGCCATCGCGCTCGTCCACGTCAACTCGCTGGAAGTGCCCACCGATCGCCTCGCCCAGCTCTGCAGCGAGGCGGAGTGGTACGTGGGCACCCGGGGCGGCATCCTCGACCAGTTCGCCACCATGTTGGGACGCCGAGGCCACGCGCTGTTCCTGGACTGCCTGCCGCGCACGGCGGAGGACGGCACCCGATACTACCACACCGAGCTGGTTCCTCTGCTGGACGGGTACACGCTCGTGCTGGCGGATAGCCGGGCCCGTCACACGCACACGACCGGCGGATACAACGTGCGCGTGGCCGAATGCCGCCTGGGAGCCGCCTGCCTGGCCCGCCATTATCCCAACGTCCGAACGCTGCGCGACGTCCAATCGGAGCCATGGGAGGCGCTGGCCCCCCACCTGCCTGAGGAGGCCACGATCGATGAGCTGGCTGCCACGGGGATCGACGTGGACGCCTGGCTGGGAGATCTCCAGGTGCCTCGGGACACGCGGCTGAAGCTGAGGGCGCGATGCCGCCATGTACACAGCGAGAACCGCCGCGTGTTGGACAGCATAGCGGCCTGGAGGCGGGGGGATGCCATCGCAGTGGGACGGTTGCTCAACGAGGCTCACGAGAGCCTCCGAGACGACTACGAGGTCAGCTGCCCCGAGATCGAGACCCTGCGCGGCCTGATCCTGACGGTGGACGGGGTGCTGGGAGCCCGCATGGTGGGCGGAGGTTGGGGCGGCTGCGTCGTGGCCCTGGTCCAGGCCGGTCACGAAAGCGGATTCTTCTCTCAGGTCGCGCCCGCCTATGAGGAGGCCACCGGCCATCCGCCGGACCTCTTCGTCTGCCAGACCTCAGAGGGCGCGGGTGTGGTGATGGAAACGGAATGCTGAGGAGCGAGTGTATGACAGGGGAGATCGGCATCGCTTTGATCGGGGCGGGGAACATCGGCAAGATTCAGGCCCGTGCCATCGCGGACATACCGGAGGCCCGCCTGCGCGTGGTGTGCACTACCCGGCCGGAGACGGCGCGAGCGCTGGCCCAGGAGTACGGAGCGGATTGGACAACAGACCTGGAAGCGGCCGTGACCCGGGACGACGTCCAGCTCGTATCCGTATGCACCCCCAGCGGGCGGCACCTGGAGCCCGCCGTGGCGGCCGCCCAGGCCGGCAAGCATGTTCTGGTGGAGAAGCCCCTGGAGATCACGTTGGCCCGCGTCGATCAGATCATCCGGGCCTGCCGGGAGGCTGGCGTCCTGCTGGGCTGCATCTTCCAGAGCCGCTACAAGGAAGGCGTCCGCTATGCCCGAGAGGCGCTCCAGGCGGGACGCCTGGGCCGCCTCACCCTGGCCGATGCCTATGTCAAGTGGCACCGGCCGGCCTCCTACTACCTGCAGGGTGGCTGGCGCGGCACCTGGGCCCTGGACGGTGGCGGCGCTCTCATGAATCAGTCCATCCACACCGTGGATCTGCTGCAGTATCTGGTCGGCCCTGTGGCCCGGGTCTACGCCCGCACGGGCACGCTGGTGCATAACATCGAGACGGAGGACACAGCCGTGGCCGTCCTCTCCTATGCCAGCGGCGCCATGGGCGTCATCGAGGGGACGACCACCGCCTATCCCGGCACGCCCGCGCGCGTGGAACTCCACGGCGACAAGGGAACCATTGTGCTGACGGAGGGCCAGGTTACCTGCTGGGACCTGGCCGACGCTACCGAGGAGGAGAAGGCGAAGGTCATGGGCGTCGCGGTGGGGGGCACGGGCGCGGCCGATCCCACCGCCATCGGCCACGAGGGCCATCGACGTCAGATTGCCGACATGGTGGAGGCCATCCAGACCGGTCGGCCCCCGCTCATCGACGGGGCCGAGGGGCGCAAGGCCGTGGAGATCATCCGGGCGATCTATCGGTCCTCCCAGGCGGACGCCCCGGTGGATCTGCCGCTGGTCGAGGACGCATAAGAGGCGGCCATGGATCTGGGTCTACAGGGAAAGACGGCTCTCGTCGCGGCCGCCAGCCAGGGGATGGGACGGGCGGTGGCCCTGGGACTGGCGAGGGAGGGCGCCCGGGTGGCCATCTGCGCCCGAGGCCGGGAGGCGTTAGAGGCGACGGCCGAGGACATTCGACGGGAGACCGGGGCCGAGGTGTTCGCCCAGGTGGCCGACGTCAGCCGGGCCGACGACATCGCACGGCTGGTGCACGCGGCACGGGACCGCTTCGGCGCTGTCGACATCCTGGTGTGCAACGCGGGCGGCCCACCCCCGGGCGACTTCCTGGATTTCGATGACGAGGCCTGGCGGGCCGCCTTCGAACTGAATCTGGAGAGCGCCATACGCCTGTGTCGGGCCGTGATCCCGGATATGAAGGTCCGAGGATGGGGACGCATCATCACCATCACCTCCATGTCGGTCAAGCAGCCCATCCCGGGCCTGATCCTCTCCAACGTCATGCGCGCCGGGGTGAACGGCCTGACCAAGACGCTGGCCGATGAGCTGGCACCCTACGGGATCACCGTGAACAACGTGCTGCCGGGCATGATCCTGACGCAGCGCATCACCTCCCTGGCGGAACGCCGGGCGGCAGCGGAGGGCATCCCTGTGGAGGATGCCCTGGAACGCATGGCCCAGGAGATCCCCATGAAGCGCATCGGGACCCCCGAGGAATTCGCCAATGTGGTGGTGTTCCTGGCGTCGGAGCGAGCCAGTTACGTAACCGGGACGGCCATCCAGGTGGATGGCGGGCGTATCCGCTCCGCCTGGTAGGAAGTGCACGCCGTAGACCGGGACACAACTTTTGAGGTCGTAGGAGCATGAGCCATGTGGAAGCTCGCCATTATTAACGATGAACTCACGCACGATTTCAACAAGGCGCTGGATTGGATTCAGGAGCAGGGCCTGCGCTGGGTGGAACTGCGCTCCATCAACCGCCGCAACATCGTGGACCTGACGGACGATGAGATGCGAGCGGTGAAGCAAGACCTGGACGCTCGCGGCCTGAAGACCATCTGCATCGCCTCGCCCTACCTGAAATGCTCGCTATACGCTCGCCCGCCGGCCCAGCGCGGGGATACGTTCTTCAGCCAGGCCGACGATTACGAAGGGCATCGCCAGGTCCTGCGCCGTGCGATCGCCGCGGCCCACATCTTCGGCACGGACCTGATCCGGGTCTTCAGCTTCTGGAAGGAGCCGGAGCAGACCCCAGAGATGTGGGATCTCGTCGTCGAGCGGCTGAAGGAGTCGGCCGAGATCGCCGCCCAGGAGGGGGTCACGCTGGCGCTGGAGACGGAGCACGCGGTGAACACGGCCACGGGCAAGCAGGTGCGGGAGGTGATCGACCGGGTGGGCTCCCCCGCGCTGCGCGCCATCTGGGATCCCGGAAACGTGGTCTGGGCCGGGGAGGACGCCATCGCCGATTACCCCAACCTGCGCGGCCAGATCGTGCACGTCCATCTGAAGGACACCCTCCTCACGCCAGAAGGCTACACCAAGGCCGCCATCCTGGGCGATGGCAGGGTCGGATATCCCAAGCCGCTGGAGCTGCTCAAGGCCGACGGCTGGGAGGGAGGGCTCTCGCTGGAGCCGCACATGGGCACCATCTACCCGGAGGAGGAGCAATGGGCCGAGGGGTGCCGCCAGTGCCTGGTGAATCTGCGCGGCTGGCTGGATGAGCTGGGGGTGGAGTACGAGTAAAGCATAAAACGTAATAGAACGTAATAGAGCAAAGCGTGAAACGTAAAGAGCAGACGGGGAAGGTGAGAGCATGCGATTCAGCGCGGTGCCCATGATCTTCTTCAAGCCCATGGTTCTGGACCGCACCATGACGCTGGAGGCGTGGTTCCCCATCGCGGCCTCGCTGGGCCTGGACGGCACGGAGATCCACGACCGGTCGCTGGCGTCGTTCGATCCGGAGTACCTCGACCACATCGGCCAGGAGCTATCCGACCACGGCCTGGTGGTCTCGCAACTGGTCGGGGCGTCCGACTTCACCCATCCGGACCCCAACGTGCGGGAGCGGGAGATCGCCATCACCAAGCGGAACATCGACGCAGCAGCCCAGCTGGGGGCCACGTGCGTCCGCGTGACCGCGGGGCAGGCTCATCCCGGCGTCTCCCGAGAACAGGGCATCGCCTGGGCGGTGGCGGGCCTGCGAGAGGCCGTGGAATACGCGGAGTCTCGGGGCGTCTGGGCCGCCTACGAGGATCATTACAAGGACTACTTCTGGGAGCGCCCCGACTTTTCCCAACGGGGCGAGATCTTCCTGGAGATCCTCGATCGCCTGCGGGACACCCCGCTCAAGGTCAACTTCGACTTCGGGAACCCGGTGATGATCGGGGAGGATCCGCTGGCCCTGCTGCGCGAGGTGGTCGACCGGGTCGTGCACGTCCACTGCAGCGACCGACATCAAGGCGAGTATCCCCACCAGATCGCCGGCGAAGGATCAGTGGACTTCCCGGCCGGCTTCCGCATCCTGCATGACGCGGGATATGACGGCTGGCTATCCAGCGAGTACAACGGCACCCAGGGGCTCGAAGGGCTGAAGCGATCGCTGGAGTACCTGCGCAGCACCTGGGCCGAGGTGGCCACGAGCTCCTCCACATAGGGGGTATCCCATGCAACCCATCGTTCAGGTCTCCCTGGATGTGACGTCCATCGAGGAGGCCCTACATCTGGCCGAGATCGCGGTGCGCGCCGGGGTGGACTGGCTGGAGGCGGGCACGCCGCTGATCCTGGCCGAGGGCCTCCACGCCGTGCGGGCGCTCAAGCAGCGCTTCCCGGACAAGCCCCTGGTGGCCGATCTGAAGACCATGGACGGCGGCTACCTGGAGGCGGAGATGATGGCCAAGGCCGGCGCCGATATGGTCGTGGTGATGGGCGTGGCCACGCCGGCCACCGTGCGCGCCGTCGTGCGCGCCGCGCGGGATTACGGCATCCGGGTCATGGGCGACATCATGGGCGCGCCGGACAAGGTCGCCTGCGCCCGTTTCCTGGAATCACAGGGGGTGGATTACATCATCGTCCACACCGGCTACGACGAACGACATGAGGATCCCTCCCTCTCGCCGCTGGATGATCTGCCGGCGATCGTGGAGGCGGTGAACATCCCCGTGCAGGCAGTGGGCGGCCTCACCCTGGACCAGATCGTGCAACTGCCGAAGATGGGCGCGCCCCTGGTGGTCGTCGGGGCACCCCTGGCCATCGCCGATGAGGCCTTCCGGGCGGCGGACGAGGACGCGGCCCTGGAAGCCGTGCTGAGAGACGTGGTGCGCAAGGTGCGCGCCGCCGCCCAGTAGCCTCCTCAGGAGAATCCCATGCAAGCGCTCGTCAACTACAGCGACCGTCCTGGCAGCGTGGAGCTGCGCGAGGTGCCTGAGCCAAAGCCCGGGCGAGGGCAGGTGCTCATCCGCGTGCGAGCCGTCGGGGTGTGCGGCAGCGATCTTCACCAGTGGCATGGCCCCGTGAGCTGGCAGGTGAACTATCCCGTGATCCTGGGCCACGAGTTCGCCGGGACCATCGCGGCGGTGGGGGAGGACGTACACGATTGGCAGGTGGGCGACCGGGTGGCCTGTGAGACCGCCGCCGAGATCTGCGGCAAGTGCATCTACTGCCACACCGGGCAGTACAATGTGTGCCCCGAGCGCAAGGGGTTCGGCTATGGGGTGGACGGCGCCATGGCCACCTACGTCGTCGCCCGGCAGGAGCTGTTACATCGCATCCCCGACGGCGTCTCATTCGAGGAGGCCGCTCTGACCGAGCCCGCCTCGGTGGCCTTCAACGCCATCGTGGAGAAATCGCGTCCCCGTCCCGGCGACCTGGTGGTGATCCTGGGGCCGGGCCCCATCGGGCTCATGGCCCTGCAGGTGATCCGGCTGTTCAGCCCGGCGCACGTCCTGATGGTCGGCCTGGCCAGGGACGAGGCGCGATTGGCCCTGGCCGAGAAGCTGGGCGCCGATCAGATCATCGTGGCCGACCGCGAGGATCCGGTGCCCGCGGTGCGCAGCCTGGGCGACGGCCTGGGGGCGGACCTGGTGATCGACGCCGTGGGCGTTCGCGAGACGCTGAGGCAAAGCCTGGAGATGGTGCGTCCCAACGGACAGATCACGAAGATCGGCTGGGGACGGGAGCCGGTGAATTTCAGCCTGGATCCGTTGATCGCCAAGGCGGCCACATTGCAGGGCACCTTCAGCCACACCTGGCCCACGTGGGAGCGGGTGTTGGGGCTGATGGCGCACGGTCAGATTGATGCTCGCTCGATCAGCGAAACCTTCCCCCTGGCCGACTGGCACGCCGCCTTCCAGCGCATGGACAGCCTGGCCATCGCGAAGGCGGTGTTGATTCCGGGATAAACCCTACGCAATACGCAACACGCAATACGTAACACGTAGCATGTCAACCTGTTCCGTATTCCGTATTGCGTGATGATGTAATGGTCCAAGGAGTTTACCCATGCCTTTCGATCCCGTCCTCCGCGAGAGATTCGATCATATCCCCCTTCCGGTGATGTACCCAGCGCGAGTGCAATTCCCGGCACCCAGAGTGCAAGACCTGGAGGGAGCGGTTCGCGAGGCGCTGCGGACCGGAGGCATCCTGGATCGAGTGCAGCCTGGCATGCGAGTGGCCATCGGAGCCGGCAGCCGGGGAGTAGCCCGACTTCCAGAGATCGTCCGCGCCGTGGTGGAGGCCGTGCGAGCCGCCGGCGCGGAGCCGTTTGTTATCCCGGCCATGGGCAGCCACGGCGGCGCCACGGCCGAGGGACAACGGGAGGTGCTCGCCAGCCTGGGCGTGACCGAGGCGACCGTTCAGGCGCCCATCGTGTCCAGCATGGAGGTCGTGGAGCTGGGACGGCTCTCCGATGATGTGCCGGTGTGCATGGATCGCAACGCATACGAGGCCGATGGCACCATCTTGATCAACCGCATCAAGCCACACACCGACTTCCGTGGCCCCATCGAGAGCGGGCTGGCCAAGATGTGCGTCATCGGATTGGGCAAGCGACGCACCGCCGAGGCGATCCACGCGTACGGTCCCAACGGCCTGCGCGATCTGATCCCGCGGGCCGCGCCCATCGTCGTGGAACGCGGCCGCGTCCTCGGCGGCATCGCCACCGTCGAGAACGCCTACCATGATGTGGCCGACGTCGTAGGCGTCCCGCCCGACGAGATCGGTGGATCGATCGAGCAGGCACTCCTGATGCGAGCCTGGGAGCTGATGCCCTCTCTGCCATTCGATCACCTGGATGTGCTCGTGATCGACGAGATGGGGAAGGACATCAGCGGGACGGGTATGGATACCAACATCATCGGCCGGATGTTGCTGCCGGGCGTGCCCGAGCCCGACCGCCCGCAGGTCAACGTCATCACCCTGCTGGGGCTCACCGAGGCGACGCACGGGAACGCGGTGGGTTACGGCCTGGCCGACGTGATCACCGAGCGATGCCTGAACCAGATCGACTGGGAGATCACGCGCGTGAACGCGCTGACGGCGGGCATCCTGAGCGCGTGGCGCGGCAAGCTCCCCTGGGTCGCCCAGGACGATGCCGCGGCTATCCGGCTGGCGCTTCGGTTCTGCGGCCGCCCGGATCCCGAAAACGCCCAGATGATGCGCATCCGGAACACGTTAGCCCTCGATTATGTCTGGATCTCCGAGGCGTTGGTGGAGGCGGCCCGGGAGATGGACAACGTGACCGTGGAGGAAGCGCCGGCGAAGTGGGCCTTCGACGCGACAGGGCGCCTGCAGCCGTTGGCCCCGTGATAGTGCCGTTGCTTCTGCTGTGGGGAGGCCTGGAGGGGCGAAGCCCCTCCGGAAAAAGCGAGGTTTCCGTGGAGGGAAGGCCCCCTCCACCCCCCTCCTTGTGGAGCTGGTAGCTAAGGGAGACCCGCAGACACCTTGCCGGTAAATTTTCAAACACGCTCTCAGACCTCCCCAGGGGGCGGGTCGATGGCGGCCGTAGCGTTCTTTTCCATACCCCGCGTTTCCACGTGACGCGATCCCGTTGACAGCCCGACGGAAGAAAGCCTATAATGGGATCACGAACACTCGATGTGCCGATGACGATGGGGAGACGGCCTCTGCATGAGAAGCGAGCGCTGAGTTGAAAGCGGCGGTGAAGGGAATTATCTTCGATTTCAAGCGGT
>JAADGJ010000019.1 GCA_013152435.1 Chloroflexota bacterium
GGGATGAGGGCCGTTTTCCCTCGGTCGATGATCAGGGGAATGTCTTGCGTCGGGCGACACGCGGGGTGTTCCTACCACCCCGATTTCCATCGCTGACTTTGAAAAAGCCCCGCCGGGAGTAACGGTTCACCGGTGGGGTCGTTGGTGCCGGGATATTCCCTTGCACCCACGGCGCGGCCGAATTTGAGATTTCGCCTGACCTGGTGTAAGATGGGGTGCCATGCCCTTGTGCACGGCGATCGTCTCTCACGGTTTTTACGAGGCTTTGAGTCCTGCGTGCTCGGACGCGAAGGTCGTTTATCACGCCACGAGGAGGTTAGGCTCCTAATGAAAGTCATGTTGACCCAGGATATAGAGGGATTGGGACAGGCTGGTGAGATCAAGGAAGTCGCTGGGGGATACGCGCGCCATTATCTGATCCCGCGGGGGTTGGCCCTCCCGGCCACCAAGGGGGTGCGCAAGCAGGCTGCGGCCATCCGTGAGGCCGCGGAGCGCCGTCGGGCTCGGGAGATGAATGAGGCGCAGGCGCTGGCGGAGAAGCTGAACGCGCTCACGCTTCGGTTCACCGCCCGGGCGGGCGAAAGCGATCGCCTGTATGGCTCCATCACCTCCTCGGACATCGCGGAGGCCATCGAGCGAGAGGTCGGACAGGCCGTCGATCGGCGGCACATTGAGCTGGAGCGCCCGATCCGCCAGCTGGGCACCCATCAGGTCTCCATCCGCCTGATGTCCAACGTGACCGCCCAGGTGACGGTCGTCGTTGAGCGCGAGGGCGGTGAGGAGGCGGAGCAGTCTGAGGAACAGGAGAAGCAGGAACAGCAAGAACAACAGGCCGAGGAGGCCTGATTCACGGGCGGCTCTCAACGGGAAGCGCCTCTCTCAGGAGAGGCGCTTTTGCTTTCGCCCATATTGGCCATGTGCAACGAGGGCGGGGCGTACGGCGCCGTCGCGTTCCTGCAACCCGGCATCCAGGAGAGCGATGCTCGGCGGCTTTATGGAGCCTCCAGTTTGTCCGGCTGGGGATACGGCGTGATGGGCAGGGGCATCACGATGAGATTCTGGAAGCCGCCGCCCGGCAGCGAGCGGTAAATGACGATCGCCAACCCATCGGGAGGGGGATTGGGGGTCTTCGGCACCTCGTAATCGTCACGCACGATCTCGCCGGGGAACCAACGGGTGGTCGGGTAGGTGCCCTGAACCGGGTGCACCCGGTCGCTCTGCACGAGCCGGCCGTTGTCGAAGATGAGGGCATCCTGGCGGGTGGGACGCAGCGAGATGGACCAGTCATGCCGGATGGGCGCCATGGCCTCCCAATAGAGTCGGATGCGCGGGCCGGGGTAGAAGCGACGGGGGAGCGCCGGGTGGATCTTCGGCTGCGGGCGGTCGATCCCCATCAGCATCAGGCCGTCCCCCAAAGGCATGTACAGGGGGACCTCCAGCGTCGAGCACTCCGGGCACTCCATCTGCGGTTCCGTGCGCACCTCGATCAGGGTCAGCCCGGCCGACGAGAAGCGAGCGTCCGGCAGCACCTCCGCCTGGACGATGGGGATGGCCTCCACCGTGCTGAGGAGAAGGTGCCCCGCGGCCAGCGCCTCCCGGGCCTCCGCGGCGCCACTGGGTTGCAGGTCCGGCCGCACACCCCAGATCTGCGTCAGGTAGTCCAGCGCCAGCAGCTGGTCTAGCGTGCCGAGGATCGCCGCGTCGGCGGGGGGATCGTCCGCGATGATGCGCCAGCCCGGGTCGAGCCCCACATCCCCCGGCCGATTGGAGGAGTCGGCGCCAGGCAGGCTGAGGGTGAACCGATAGCCGACCAGCACGCATAGCGCCAGGATGGTGGCAACTTGCAGGGCCTGGCGGACTCTTCCCCGTCCAAGCTGCCAGACCTCGGTGGCCGCCATGGCGAGGCCCAGCACGATCAGCGGATAGGCCGGCATGATCACCTGATACCAGTTGCCCAGGCGATCGATGAAACAGAAGGCGAGGTAGATGACCAGCGTGCTGTAGATCAGCGTAGCCCGACGGCGCCCCAGCCGGGAGATGCCCCACAGGCCGACCAGGAGCACTGGCCACGTCAGCTCCCGCCATATCAACGCGGGGAACTCGTCCGTCCATAGGGGGAGGAGGCTCCACGTCAGCTCATCACGTCCCTGCCGGGTGCTCACGAACGACCAGAACCATTGCCATGTGCTCTCCCATTGGCCGACGCCACGCCATTCGGGATGCTGGGCGCCGCGCACGTATACGTAGATGTAGCTCAGGAGAGGCAGCGCACACAGCCCGGCGGCCTTCGCGATGAACCGGGGGCGGCGTACCAGGTCGGGACGGCGGGTCAACACGAACCACAGGATCGGCGGCACGACGAACAGCACCGTTACCATGTGGGCCAGCCCGATCCCCGTCAGGAGGGCCAGTGCCAGCAGGTAAGGCTCGCCATCCCGGCCGCGTGACTGGGCTGCCTCCCAGCGGAAGGCCAGCCAGATCATGAGCAGGGTCTGCGCGACGGCCGACGTATACTGCTCGGTGGTCGTCGCATAGTACCAGAAGAAATACGTCACGGCGTAGAAGGCGGTGCACAGCTCCGCGATGATCCAGCGGCCGTCGGTGACGTCGATCAGGAGCCGGTATAGCAGCCACAGGGCGAGCAGGGCCCACAGGGTGGAGTAGCTGGAGAGGATGCGGATCGGGTTGCTGTACGGGCCCAGCAGTAGGCGGCCCAGACGGAACCAGACCCAGCCCCCCATGGTGTATAGGGGATAACCGGGCGCGTTGGATGGCCGCGCCTGGACCTGTGCGTACTGGTGGGTGATGAGATCTCCGCCGCGCAGCTCCTCTGGCTGAAGCCCATCATCCAGGGTCCACAGGTACAGCGCGAGCGCGGCGAGGATGAGCAGCACTCCGACCCACCGGGTGGTGTATTGTGGCCAAAGGCGGGTGAAGGCGAACCGTCGCAATCGCAGGCTGGAGGGTGTCATCTCGACGTTCACTATAGCATAATCCGACACACGTGCCAAGTGGCACAACGCCGCGATGATGTGCCCGGAGCGGGGCGGAAGCGGCGGCAGCTTCGAGTGGCACGAAAGAGATCATTCGTGTATCCTATTGGAGAGAGCTTCCGGGGGGAAAGACCTGGCGGTGGGCTGCTGGTAGTGCCACGTCGCCGGGGATCTCAGAGCGTGTCTGAGAATCGAACCGATAAGGTGTCTGAGGGACTCCCTCTGTTCCTGCCTTTCCCGGCCCTTTCCGCAGGGATCTGGGCCGAGGCTGGGCAGGTCGAAGACGGGAGAAGGACTTTTTCCGGAGGGATTCGCCCCTCCGGGCCTCTCCATGGCAGAAGCAACGGCATTTCTCAGACACACTCTCAGAGCCATCACGAGGAGTCGAGGCGAGATGGATTCACGAGAGCTGGTGCACAACCTGCTGACCGGCGGCGACTACGATCGTGTGGGCCTCTTCGATCACTTCTGGCCTGAGACGCCGGAGGGATGGGTCCGGGACGGGTATCCGACCCGCGTCGTGGTTGAGGATGGCCGTGAGGAGGTCAAGCCGGAGGAGCCTCATCGGCACTTCGATTTCGATATGTATCCCTGCGGCGGGTGGTTCGACGTGTATCCACTGCGCGGGTACGAGGAGGTGCTGGAGGAGACCGACGAGTGGATCGTGAAGCGGAACGGCGCCGGCGCGGCGCTCAAGTATTGGAAGCATAAGTCAGGCACCCCGGAACACATCGATTTCCTGATGACCAGCCGTGCGGTTTGGGAGCGTGACTATCGGCCTCACCTCTTGCAGGTGGATTGGGAACGGCTCAAGCTCGATGAGAATCGGGAGGCCTTCACGGAGGCGCGGGCCGCGCATAAGTGGGCCTTCTATGGGCACATGTTCGTGTGGGAGACCATGCGACAGAGCATGGGGGATTACATCATGTACCAGAGCCTGGCCCTGGACCCCGGCTGGATCCACGATTTCAATCGCGTCTACACCGACTTCTTCAAGGCCCACTTTCAGGCGCTCTTTGACGAGGTGGGCTTGCCTGATGGGATCTGGGTTTATGAGGACCTGGGGTATCGGAACGGCCTGTTCGCCTCTCCCAGGATGTTGCGGGATCTCGTCCTCCCTTACTTTGCCGAGCTGGTGGATTTCTTTCACGGATATGGGCTTTCGGTGGTGCTGCACTCCTGTGGCAATATCACCGAGGCGTTGCCGCTCATCGTGGAGGCCGGATTCGACGCCTTGAACCCGATGGAGGTCAAGGCCGGGTGTGATCTGCTCGCCTTCGCCGAGCAGTACGGGGATAAGCTGGCCTTCGTCGGCGGGCTGGACGTGCGCATCCTGGAGACGAACGATCGGGATGTGATCCGGCGCGGGGTGTCCGATCTGATCGAGGGGATGAAGGCCCGGGGGGCTCGCTACATCTTCGGGACCGACCACTCGGTGACGCCGTTGGTGACATATGACAGCTATCGGTATGCCGTGGACGTGTATCGGCAGCACATGATGTATTGATCTCCCCCCATGATCACGAGTGGCAAAGGCAGGGGCCGCTGGATCGGCCTCTTCGATTCGGGGGTCGGCGGGTTGTCCGTCTGGCGAGAGGTGGCCCGAGAGCTGCCCGGCCAGCCGCTGCTCTATTTGGCGGACCAGGCGCATTGCCCGTACGGCGTGCGGCCATTAGAGGAGATCCGGCGCATCGTGCAGGCGGTGGTGCAGTGGCTGGTCGATCAGGGGGCGGAGGTGATCGTTGTGGCGTGCAACACGGCCTCCGCGGCCGCCCTTTACCACCTGCGCGAGCGCTTCTCCGTCCCCATCGTCGGCATGGAGCCCGCGATCAAGCCCGCGGTGCTGCGCACGCGCAGCGGCCGGGTGGGCGTCCTGGCCACGCCGGGGACCTTCGCCGGGGAGCCATACGCCCGGCTGTTGGCCCGCTATGCCCGGGGCGCAGAGGTCATCGCCCAGCCCTGCCCGGACTGGGTCGAGCATGTGGAGTCTGGGCGGATGGAGGATCCCATCACGGCCGAGTTGGTGGAGCGGTATGTGCGGCCGTTATGCGCCGCTGGCGTGGATGAGCTGGTGCTGGGGTGCACGCACTACTCGTTTCTGCGGCCGTGGATCGAGCGGGCGGCCGGGCCCAGTGTGGATGTGATCGATCCCGCCCCGGCGGTGGCGCGACAGACGCGGCGGGTAAGCGCGGGGATCGGCCTGGCGCCTGGGGATCGGCCGGCCGCCTATCGGTTCGTGACGACGGGGGAGCCGAGGCGTTTCGAGGAGCAATTGCGGCGACTGGTCGGCTGGGCGGGGGAGGCGGAGGCGGCTCGCTGGCGCGATGGGCGCATTTTATCCCCAGTTATCCCAGATAAACCCAAATAACCCAAGCGTTAACCCAAATATCCCAAAGTGATCTTGGGATATTCTTGGGATACTTGGGTTAACTTGCGATATCTTGCGATATTTTTGGGTTTTCCGCGCTCAGGATAGCGTGAGAAAGCGATACCAGCCAGCCCAATCCTCGCGTGCGGCCTCGTAGCGCTCGTTGAGCGCCTCGTGCAGGCGGGCGTTCTCGATGGCGATGGCCCCCAGATCGGCGATAGCCTCCAGGAACTCCACCTCCTCCTCGCTGAAGCGGTGCGGCTGGGCGGAGTAGGCGCGCAGCACGCCGATGATCTGATCCTGCACCTTGAGGGGGACTGCCAACACGGAGCGGATGCCCTCCCGCGCGGCCTCCTCCGGGTACTGGAATCCTACCTCCCGCTCCACGTCGTAGATCATGGCGGGCTTGCCCTGGAGCACCTCACGGTCGATGGGGCTTTCCTTGATCCAGATGTCCCCCTTCTTCAGGTAGCGCTCGCTCAGCCCTTCGGCCGCAACCAGGTGCAGCCGACGCTTACGAGGGCCCAATAGCCGGATAGAGGCCGCCTTGCAGTTCACCTCCTCGATCACATTGCGCAACAGGGCCTTGAGCACCTCGTTCAGCTTGAGGCTGGAGTTCACCTCGGAGGCGATGGTGTGCATCGCGCGGTACAGATGGGCATTGCGGATGGCTCGGGCGGCCAGGTTGGCCACGGCGCCTACCAGCAGTTGCTCGTCCTGGGTGAAGTGATGAGGTTCGGCCGTGTATACTCGCAGCACGCCCAAGTTGCGGTCCTGGATGCGGAGCGGGACGGCCAGGACGGAACGGATGCCCTCGGCACGGGCCTCATCGGGGTACTGCAGGCCGCCGTCATGCACGATGTCGTGCAGGGCCACCGCGTTGCCTCTGAGCACCTCACGATCGATAGGGCTGTGAGCGACCTCGACGGGCCCCTTGGCCAGATAGCGCTCGCTGAGCCCCACGGCCGCCTCCATCTCCAGCGTCTGGCGCTCCTGATCCAGCAGCCGGATCGATGCCGCTTTGTATCCCAGTTCGCGCACGATCGTCTCCAGCATGCGTTGCAGGAGCTCCTGCCGCCCGTAGCTGGCGTTCATCGCCTTGGCGATGTTATAGAAGGCCCGGATCGCCCGGTGAACCAGTTTTTCTTCGTTCATCACTTATCATCCTCCCGCTTCATCCGACCCACAGGCTGGCGAACATCACGGCCAGTACGATCACCGTCACCCCGACGAACGCCCAATCACCCTGGCGAGCCAGGCCGATCGCCACGCCGATCAACCGGACGACGGGGGACGTGATCAGCACGATCAGGCCCAGGGAGAAAAGAAGGCTGGGCCCATGGGCATGGGGCAGGTCGGCGAGCGGCACCACATCGTGAACGGGGGGGAAGCCTGCGAGGGCCTGCCATATCGCGCCGGCGATGAACAGCACGGCGCTTATGATGAGGGTGATCATCAGCAGTCGTTGTACGATGCGGTCTGTCTGCCGCGTACTGCCCATCGCCTCCAGTGCGGCCTCATCCTCTTCACTGATGTCGGCCGCGTCGGGGATGAGCGTGCTATAGTCTCGCTCCTTCATCCCGTGATCGCCTTCCATGCCATCTGAATCGCGAATATGACGAGCAGGACCTGGAACATGCGCTTGAGCGTCAGGGAGCGGGCTCGCCCCCCGAGGCGGGAGCCCAACTGGGCCCCGATCAGCACGCCCAATGCTGTGGGGACCGCCACCTGGGGATCGATCAGGTCTTGCACGTAGTACACCATCGCGCTGGTGGCGGCCGTCACGCCGACCATGAAATTGGACGTCGCGATGGCGGCCTTTAACGGGGCGCCCATGACGACGCTCATGATGGGAACTTTGACAACACCTCCTCCGATGCCCAGCAGGCCGGAGAGATTCCCGGCGATGAAGGCTGCTCCCAGGCCGAGGGGGAGATTCCGAACGCCATACCGCACCAGCTTCCCCGTGAATGGGTCCTTGTAGACGGTATCGAACAGCCCTGTCGGGCGGGAGATGGCCTCGTCGCGAGGGATTTGGCGCATGCTGTACATGACGAACAACAGAAGGACGGCGAACAGGCCATGCAGGACGCGAGGGCTCAGCAGGGCTGCGGTGAGCCCGCCCGTCAGAGCGCCCAGAGTAGTGGTGATCTCCAACACCATGCCCAACTTGGTATGGGTGAGGCTGCGTCCGGCGTACACTGCTCCTGCCGCCGTGGAGGTGGCGATCACGCTCACCAGGCTGGCGCCGATGGCCACCTTGATGGGAATGTGGAAGAAGACGGTTAGCAAAGGGATGATGAGGACCCCGCCGCCGATACCCAGCAGGGCCCCCAGGGCGCCGACGATGATCGCGATCAGGAACAGGACCAAGAACATGCCGTTCTCCCGTGCTGGGGCTTGTTTCGTATGGGAAGCGTCGTAGGGCCGTGAGTGGATGATGCCACTGCGGCGAGCGTTATTTCAGGATGTAGTAGGTTCCTCGCTTGTTGCCGATCTTCAGGAGCAACCCTTTGTCAACCAGGTCTACGAGGTCCAGCCGCAGCGTCTCCGAGGAGACGTGGGGACACAGCTCTCGATACTCACGGTTCGTGATGCGGCCGTGCTCCTGGATGTACTGCAGCGCCCGCAGCTGCCGCTCGTTCATGTTCGCTTCCCACTGCTGCGGCACAGTGGCTCGCTCGATGACGTTCTGCAGGATCACGGTGAAGGAGTAAGGAGTGGCTCGGAACGTGGGCTGTGGATGGCCGGCCTGTACCATGGCCTCGATCATGCGATCGATGCCCAGCCCCAGCTCCTCGATGTATCCCCATTGGAAGAGGCCGTTGACAATGCGTGGGTTGCGGGAGAAGTGCTCCTCCACGATGTTGTCCAGCGTGATATATCCAGGTAGTCCTCCGGGTGACTGCACCTCCAGCCGATCATCGAACATCCGGACCTCGATGCGGCGACCGGCCAGCCGGTAGTCGCGATGGCAAACGGCGTTGATGAGCGCCTCTCGCACCGCGAAGGGGGGATACTCCGGGCGCTCCTCTCGTTTGAGCCCGCGCACCACCGCCTCCACGCGCATCTCCTCCATGACGATGTTCCAGGCGCGCTCGATCAGGCGGGGGAGTGGCCCCGTGATCTCCTCCCGGCGGCCGTAGCCCGGTAGCCCCTCCGGCCCGCGCGGCTCCGTGCCCACGAACTTCACGAACACGATGGCCGACTGGGGCAGGAAGACCTGCGGCTCGCGCCCGAAGAGCAGCATGCCGGCGACGGTCGGCCGACCATCGGCCGTCACCGCCGTGATCTGCCGCAATAGCGTCTCCCGGTCCACGGAGAGCGGGCGGCGCTGACGCTCCTCGCGCTGGGCGATGTACTCGTCAATGATCGCCTCGTCCAGATCCTCGCGGCTGGCGCCGGGCACGGGCTCGGCCTCGAACTCGCCGCTGGACTTGGTGGCGGCCAGCTGTCGGATGGCCTCGCCCCCCAGCGGCTGATTTTCCGTGCCGGAGCGGACCAGCACGCGACCGTCCGCCAGCGAGTGCAGCTCCGCGGAGCGCGAGACGCGAATGCCGACGACGAAGCCGCCGGGGACCTCGATCTGCTCCCATTCGGTGGCTATGGGAGGGCGACAGGCGATCTGGGCCTGGCGCAGGGCCTCCTCGACCTCGTCGGGGAACAGCCCTGTGGAGACCTGCCCCTCCGGCGTCATACCGATGATGATCGTGCCGCCGTCGGTGTTGGCGAAGGCGACCAGCGTCTCCGCCAACAGGTCCGGGTCGGGCGTCGAAAGGAATGCCGTTTGCGGTCCCGGCTTTTTCCCCAGAATGCTTGAGGCGTTCATCGCATCCTCTGGCTCACCTGATCTCGTTTTGGACGGCTAAGCCGTCGAATCTCCCACCTCGCCCGACCTGGCGGTCGCTTCAGGTCGGGTTGTTTTCATTCCCCTGGCCCTCGGGCCCTTTGGCCTGAGAGGGCGTCTTGGCCTGGTTGTTGGTCGCGAGCCGGGCCACGGCTGTGACGCTGTCCCCATCCTTCAGGTTGACCAGCCGCACCCCGCGCGCGGCGCGGCTCATTCGTGAGATCGCACGCACCCGCAGGCGCAGGGCGATCCCGTTGGCCGTCATGAGCGTGATCTCGTCCTGTTCGGATACCACGCGGCCGGCGACCACGAAATCGCCGTTCTGGAGGCGTCGGGCGTTGGTGGTCCGCACCCCGCCCGCGTATCGGTTGCGAATGGGATACTCGGACAGCGGCGTGCGCTTCCCATAGCCGCTGGCCGTCACCACCAGGAGGTCCGCATCCGGGTCGACCACGTCCAGGCTGGTGACGTAATCGCCCTCGCGCAGCCGGATGGCGTTCACACCTGCGGCCGTCCGGCCCATGGGGCGTACCTGGCTTTCGGGGAAGCGCAGGGCCCATCCGTGGGCGGTGACGATGATCAGATCGTCATTCCCGCTGGTCAGCCGGGCCCATCCCAGCTCATCGTTGTCGTCAAGGTGCATGGCGATGATGCCGCTGGGGCGCACGGAGGAGAGCTCGGAGAGCTTCATGCGCTTGATGCGCCCATGCTGAGTGAGCAGGGTGATGTATTGCGCCTGCTCGAAATCTGGGACGGCCACGGCCGCGGTCACCCGCTCGTTGGCCTCCAGGTTGAGGATGTTCACGATGGGCACCCCCTTGGCGTTGCGCCCCGCCTCGGGGAGGTTGTAGGCCCGCTCGGAGTACACGCGGCCCCGGTTGGTGAAGAACAGGATATGATCCAACGTGCGGGCGGCGAACAGGTGGAGCACCTCGTCCTCGCCCCGGGTCTGCATGCCGGTGACCCCACGGCCGCCGCGCCCCTGGGCGCGATAGGCCCGCGCCAGCGTGCGCTTGACGTAGTTATCCGCCGTGATGCTGACCAGGATGTCCTCCTGCGGGATCAGGTCCTCCTCCGAGAAGGACTCGGAGGCGTTGGGGCTGATGACGGTGCGGCGATCGTCGCCGAACTTCTCCTTCAGCTCCTGGAGATCGTCCTTGATCAGCGCCAGGATCTTCTCCGGGTGCGCCAGGAGGTCCTCCAGATAGGCGATGCGCTCCATCACCGCCCGATACTCATCCTCGATCTGCTGGCGTTCCAGGGCGGCCAGCCGGCGCAGTTGCAGGTCCAGGATCGCGCGGGCCTGGATCTCCGTCAGGTCGAACCGGCTCATCAGGGCGGTGCGGGCGGCCTCCGCGCTCTCCGCCTGGCGAATGGTGGCGATCACCTCGTCCAGGAACTGCAGCGCGATGCGCAGGCCCTCCAGGATGTGCGCTCGGTCTCGGGCCTTCTGCAGGTCGAAGCGGGTTCGGCGGGTGATCACATCCTGGCGATGCTCGACGTGGGCCTGGAGCACCCGCTTGAGGCTGAGCAGGCGCGGCTCCCCATTGACCAGCGCCAGCATGTTGACGCCAAAGGTGGTCTGCAACGGCGTGTACTTGAAGAGCTGATTGAGCACTTTCTTGGGGGGCGAGCCGCGCTTCAGTTCGATCACGATCCGCATCCCCTGGCGGTCCGATTCGTCTCGCAGGTCGCTGATCGCGTCCAGCCGCCCGGATCGCACCAGGTCCGCGATACGCTCGATCAGGGTCGTCTTGTTGAGCTGGAACGGGATCTGGTGGACCACGATGCGGTGGCGGTTGCCGCGCATCTCCTCGATGGTGGTGACGGCACGGATGACGATGCGTCCGTTTCCCGTGGCATATGCCTTGCGAATGCCCTCCACCCCCAGCACGATGCCGCCAGTGGGGAAGTCCGGCCCCTGGATGAACTCCAGAAGCTCGTCCAGGACCACGTCATCCCGGCGCTCCCAGTTGTCGATGAGATAGCAGAGGGCGTCCACCACCTCTCGGAGGTTGTGCGGCGGGATATTGGTGGCCATGCCCACGGCGATGCCGGCGGCGCCGTTCAGGATCAGATTGGGCAACTTGCCCGGCAGGACCACGGGCTCCTGTAGGGAGGCGTCGAAGTTGTCGATCCAGTCGACGGTGTCCCGATCGATGTCCTCCAGCAGGGTCTCCGCGATGGGGGAGAGGCGGGCCTCGGTGTAGCGCATGGCGGCGGGGGTATCGCCGTCGATGGAGCCGAAGTTGCCCTGCCCGTCCACCAGCGGATAGCGCATGGAGAAGTCCTGAGCCATGCGCGCCATGGCGTCGTACACGGCGGAGTCGCCATGGGGGTGATACTTCCCCAGCACCTCGCCCACGATACGGGCGGACTTCCGGTAGGGGCTGTTCGAGCGCAGCCCCATGTCGTGCATGGCGTAGAGGATACGGCGCTGGACGGGCTTGAGGCCATCACGCACGTCGGGCAGGGCCCGCGCCACGATGACGCTCATCGCGTAGTCTAGATACGCGCCGCGCATCTCCTCTTCGATGTCGATGGTGCGAACGGTGCCGATGTAGTCAGGTTGTTCGGTCAAGCGTCCCTCTCTCCCAATCCGTGATTCCATTAAACCTTGCTTCTTACATTATACCCGATCCGACGTGGTTAGGCCATTTACGGGGCGGTAGTATCATGTATCTTTATTCGTTGTGGAAGGTGCGGCGGGGGTCTTGAGGGGCACAGCCCCTCAAAAGAACCTTCCAGTTCCCGCCCCCCATCTGCCTTGCCCGGCCTCATCCACCCGAATCGGGCAGGGAAAGGGCAGATGCAAGGCGGCAAAAGGGAATGCTTTGGCGGAGGGAGGTCCCTCCGCACCTCCCCTGGGAGCCTGCGCTGGGCTCTGTGGGTTGTTTCGAGACGTTCTCACCACTTTGGATACACGATCGGCAGTAGTGTATCCTGACTACCCGCCCCGGGCGTTCAGTGTTATACTGCCCATCGTCATGAGCGATGGCGGTGCCGATGCGCCGGATTTGGCATGGTTCGATGGTTTTGACAGAATGAGGAGAGGATGGGATGGCACAGTTGATCACCACATTGGGCCCCAAGGGCCCCGATGAGCTGGGGATGATCCTGGCTCACGAGCACGTCTTCGTCGATCTGCGCACCCCGGACCAGCCCGGGTACGCCGAGGCGGAGGCCTCCGATGTCATCCGGCTGATGGCGCCCGAGATCGAGCGGGCGCGGGCGGCGGGCGTCACGGCGATCGTGGAGTGTAGCGCCGTGGGCGTGGGGCGGCGGGCCGATATCCTGAAGGCCGTCTCCGAGGCGACCCAATTCCCATTGGTGGTCCCCACCGGCATCTATCGGGAGCCGTGGGTCCCCGATTGGGCGCATGCGGCCGGCGAGGAGGAACTGCGGGATTGGATGGTGGGCGAGCTGCAGGGGGAGATCGAGGGGAGCGGCGTGCAGGCGGGATGGATCAAGCTCAGCGCGGGCGATGACGGGATCACCGAGTGCGAGGCGAAGATCCTGCGGGCGGCGGCTCGGGCCGGAGTGGCCACCAACGCCGTCATCGGCAGCCACACGGTGCGCGGCCGCGTCGTGCGCGATCAGCTGGACATCATCGAGGAGATGGGATACACGCCGGAGCGGTTCATCTGGATCCACGCCCAGAACGAGCCGGACTTTGATATGAACCTGGAGATGGCCCGGCGCGGCGCGTGGATCGAGTACGATGCCATCGGCGGCGGCTCGTTTGACGACGACTTCTTCATCGACCGGATCCGGCGCATGTTGGACGCTGGTCTGGGGCATCGCGTCCTGCTCAGCCACGACCGGGGCTGGTACGATCCGGCCCAGCCGGGCGGGGGGACGCCCAGGCCCTTCACGTATATCAGCGAGGTATTCCTGCCGAAGCTGCGGGCGGCCGGCGTGGACGAGGGCGCCATCCAGCAGTTGACGCAGGAGAACCCATTCCGGGCGTTCGCCCGTTGACGGGCGATGCCCGGTTCGGCTCTCGTGTGGTCTTGAGCGGAGAGGAGGATCGACGTGAAGATCACGAACATCGAACCCTATCCTGTGTGGGCGGGGCATCGCAATTTCCTGTTCGTCGTCGTGGATACCGACGAGGGGATCTATGGCATCGGCGAGGCGGGGATCGCCGGCCGGGAGCGGGCCATCATGGGAGCGATCGAGCACTTCAAGCCCCTGTTGATCGGCCAGGATCCCATGCGCACCGAGCACATCTGGCAGGTTCTGTTCCGCGGCGGCTTCTACCCGGCCCAGCGCATCCTCTCGGCCGCCATTTCCGCCATCGACATCGCGCTATGGGACATCAAGGGCAAGGCCCTGAACGTGCCGGTGTACGATCTTTTGGGCGGCCGCGTGCGGGATCGGGTCGTGTGCTACCCCCACAACGTGGCCCATGGCTCAGAGGTCACGCCCCTGGTGGAATCGTGCCTGCAGACCAAGGAGGAGGGGTGGAAGTTCGTGCGCTGGGGATTGCCCCAGGAGGGGGAGATGCTGGAGCCGCGTCGGGCGGTGCGCCTCGCCTTGCGGCAGTTCCAGGCGGTGCGGGATGCCGTCGGCGGGGAGGTGGAGATCGTCTTCGACGTGCACACCCGGCTGGATCTGCCGGAGGCGGTGTGGCTTTGCCAGGAGGTGGAGCCGTTTCGCCCGTTCTTCATCGAGGACCCGTTGCGCTGCGAGAACCCTGACTCGTTCAAGACGTTGCGGCCTCGCACCCGGGTCCCGCTGGCCGCGGGCGAGCAGTTCAGCTCCAAATGGGAGTTCCGTCCGCTCATCGAGGAGGAGTGGATCGATTACGCCCGCGTGGACCTGTGTATCGTCGGCGGCCTGACGGAGGCGAAGAAGATCGCCGGTTGGTGTGAGACGCATTACATCAGGCTGGCCGTGCACAACCCGCTGGGACCGGTCGCCGCGGCCGCGTGTCTGCATCTGAACCTGACGGTCCCGAATTTCGGCGTGCAGGAGCAGTCACGTCGGCCGGGGACCCTGCTGACGGACGTCTTCCCCGTGCAGCTGGAGTGGAAGGATGGGTACCTGCTGCCGCCCACTCGCCCCGGCCTGGGGATCGAGTTCGACCGTGAGGCGGCGAAGGAGCATCCCTTCCGCATGTGGGAGCCGCCTCATCTGCATCGGATGGACGGCTCGTTCACGAACTGGTAGGGAAGGGCCATGGGACGTGCGATCGCCTGGCTGGAGGCGATGGCCCGGCGGGAGATCGCCGGGTGCCGCCTGATCGCGCACGATGGGACCGTTCTGTTCACGCCCGATGGCCAGGGGAACTACGCGGCGTTGTGGACGCGGGACTTCGCCTACATGGTGGAATACGCGTTCGGCCTGATGATGCCCGAGGAGGTCCGCGCGGCGATCGCGTATCTGTTGCGCGGGCAGCGTGCCGATGGCTGTGTGCCCGATCGGGTGCAGGCGGACGGGATGCCCGTGTACAGCGCGGGGCCGGTGGAGGCTCCCCTGGGCGACCCGCCCACGGACAACGCGCAATTCATGGTCAGCCTGGTGCACGCCTACGTCGATCGCACCGGCGATCTGGCGTTCGCCCGGGAGCATCTGGGGGCGCTCAGGCGGGCGCTGGACTTTGTGCCCCGCAGCGGGGACGGCCTGGTGTATATCCCGCCCGGGCGGCGTCAGTCCCCCTACGGGTTCACCGATACGGTGGCCAAGACGGGCGAGTTGCTCTTCTCCTCGCTGCTCTACTGGGTAGCCTGCAGGCAGATGGCCGACCTGTGCACCCGTTGTGGCGAGGAGCCCTCCCCGTATCACCGGCGCGCCGGGCGGATCGAGCGGGGGCTGGATCGGCTGTGGGATGAGGATGTGGGCGCCTACCGGGCGGCGACGGTGGATTGCCGCCAGATCGATGTGTGGGGCAGCGCATTTGCCGTGTACATCGACTTC
Organism: Chloroflexota bacterium; assembly: GCA_013152435.1. Taxonomy (NCBI): domain Bacteria; kingdom Bacillati; phylum Chloroflexota; species Chloroflexota bacterium. Next base: position 15,131 of record JAADGJ010000019.1, read on the forward strand.
GTCCGGGGGGATCGGCGCGAGCGGGTGCTGCGGTTCCTGCGCGATCGCTATGAGGAGTACGTCTGGCGCGGGCAGGTGCGGCATCTGCTGCGCGGGGAGTATTGGGAGCGGCTGTTGATCCCCGTCGAGCCCGACACCTATCAGAACGGCGCGTATTGGGCCGCCGCGTCGGGCTGGGTCCTCTACGCGCTGGCGCAGATCGACGTGCCGTTGGCCCGCCGGATGCTGGCGGATCTGCTCGAGGACTTTCGGACGGATGGGATCTGTGAGTGTGTGCATGTCGGCTATCGTAAGCTGGAGCACTATGTGGTCAGTGTGGTGAATCCCCTGGGCGCGCTTCGGCGCGTGCCGTGGTTAGATGATGGTGTGTAGGTTAACAGGTAAAAGGCTGAAAAATTGGTTTTGAAGGGGCGCAGTCCCTCCAAACCTCCCCCTATATTTCCAACCGAGTTCCGTACACTACCTGGTAATGTTAGGGTACCTGATGAGGAGTGACCGATGAACAAGATCGAGCGAGTACAGGCGGCTTTGCGCGGGGAGCCGGTGGATCGGGTGCCGGCCAGCTTCTGGTTCCATTTCCCGTGTGACCGACGCGCCGGACATGCCCTGGCGCGGGCGCACCTTGAGTATTATCGGGCTGCGGATCCCGACTTCCTCAAGGTGATGAACGACAACGGGTACGAGCGGATCGGCGTGGATGGGATTCAGACGCCAGAGGACTGGCGTAAGCTCAAGCCGGCGCCGCTGTCGTCGAAGCCGTTCCAGAACCAGCTCGATGGCTTGAAGGAGCTTGCGGATGCCGTCGGCGATGAGGTGTTGTTGGTGACTACGGTGTTCAACCCGTACGCCACGGGCAATGACATCAGCAGGCGGAAGGTGACCGAGCATCTGAAGGCCGATCCGGAATCGGTGAGCGCCGGGCTAGCGGCCATCGCCGAGAGCCTGGCCGAGTTCGCCCGGGCGTGCATTGAGGCGGGAGCGGCGGGGATCTACTTCTCCGCTCAGGGGGGCGAGGTAGATCGCTTCACGGAGGAGGAGTTCGAGAGATACATCAAGCCGCATGATCTGGCGGTGCTTCGCGCGGCGGAGGAGGCCGGCGCCACCTTCAACTTATTGCACATCTGTGGCGAGCGACTGCGGCTGGACGCGTATGCCGACTATCCGGCACATGCCGTGAACTGGGCGCCTCAGCTGGGCAATCTCGGCCTGCGCGAGGGCCGGGAGTTGTTCCGACGCACCATCGTCGGCGGGGTGGACCAGCGCGGTCCCATCGTCACCGGCCCGCGGGAGGCCATCGTGGCGGAGGTGCGTGCCGCCATCGCCGAGATGGGAGAGACGGGCTTCATGATCGGCGCCGGGTGCACGGTGCCCAGCGACATCTCCATCACCCATCTCGTGTGGGCGCGGGAGGCCGTGGTCGCGTGATCCACTCCCTATGATCGTCGATTCGTATCCTCTGCGTGACGGGGTCGGGGATATGCGGGTGTTGTTTCGCCCGGGTACGGGCGGACTCATTGATGATCTACCGAGCGAGCAGTTCCGGCCGGCCTTGCGCGATCCACGGGCGTTACTATGGGTGGACCTGGATGCGTCGGAGGATGGCGCAAGGGCTCGGAAGCTGCTGCGCGATGTGTTCCACTTCCATCCGCTGACGGTAGAGGACGCTCTGGGAGGAATCGATCACCCCCGGTTGAACGACTTCGGCGAGTACCTGTTCCTCGTCGTGTGCGCGGTGGATGACGGGGAGACGGCCGATCCGGGTGGGCTGGCGATCTTCCTGGGACCCAACTACCTGATCACCTGTCACATGGGGATGCCATCGGCGGTGCGAACCCTGCTGAGCCGGGCGCGGGAGGATGAGGGGATCCTGGCGGGCGGCGCGGCTCGCCTGCTGTGCGAGCTGTTGCGTGATGTCGCCTCCGGGTTCGCCGCCCGGATCGAGCAGATCGAGCGCGACCTCGAGCGGGTGGAGGCCGCAGCCCTGGGACGGCCATCGCCGGAGGTGGTGCGTCGCGCCGCCACGATCCGAGGGGCGATCGCCCGGTGGCGCCCGGTGCTCGCGTCGCAACGGGATGTGGTCGGCGGGCTGATCGATGAGGACCATATCGTCATCCCCTCCGGGGCGTTGCCCCATCTGCGCGATCTGCTCGCTCACCTGGGGGAGCTGGTGGCGAGCGTCGCATATCTACATGACCGGGCTGATGGTGTGATGGATCTCTGCCTGGCGGTGGCCGCGGGGCGTCTGGCGGTGTGGGGATCCGTATGGATGGTGTTCTCCGGCGTTATGTTGCTCTCCTTATTGGCCGCCGTCATGTACGCCGGGGGAGTGCCGTGGGGGTGGCGATATGGCCTCCTGCTTGGAGGGCCGGCCCTGGTCGGCGTGGGGTACATCGTGTGGCGGACGCGGCGTCAGCGGGATCCGCGGTGGTGAGGGGACATGAAAGCGAGATCTCAGCGGGATGAGCCCGATCGAGAGCTCCTCGTGGTGTTGCAGGAGCTTGATGCCACGCTGCAGCAGCTGCGACGGGAGGGATTCCTCGCCCCGGCGGGAGGAATGGGACGGTTTCTCTTCTATCGGTTCCTGGGCGGGATCGCTGCCGGGCTAGGCAGCGTGATCGGCGCGACCGTGGTGTTGGGGCTGCTGATCGCCCTCGTCCGCCAGCTTCAGCTTCTGCCGGTCGTGGGAAGGGTCATCGCCGAGATCGTTCGGCTGGTTCAGGCGAACCTGCTGCAGCCATAGGGCGTTGCATTCGATATGCGATCTCATGCCGTATGTCATGGTGGCGAGTGGCCGGTTGCGGTAAGATGTGGGACGGTGATCGGCGGGATCCCTTGGAGCGTGTCTGAAAATTTACCGGCAGGTGTCTGAGGGTCTCCCTCAACGACCAGCTCCACAGGGGGAGGTGTGGAGGGGGCCTCCCCTCCACGGAAAATCCCACCTTTCCGGTCTGCACCTGCCTTTCTCGGCCCTTCCCAAAGGACTCGGGCCGAGGCTGGGCAGGTCGAAGGCGGGAGAAAAGCTTTTTCCGGAGGGGCGGAGCCTCTCCGGGCCTCCCCACAGCATTCTCAGACACACTCGTTAGACAGGGGGTAGAATGGCGGAGGAAATGCCGGAGACCCGGTTGCGTGTGGGAGAGGCCACGGTGCAGCATGGCAGCGAGAGCGAAAATGAGTTGCTCTTCCTGCGCACCCGGTGGGCGAAGCTGCAACAGGAGCTGGCTGATGTGGAACGGCGGACCCTGGATGCCGGGGAGGCGGGGCGCAGTGCCACTCTGCTGGAAGCCCGGCGTCATCACCTCCAGCGGGAGCAGGCCATCATCGATGAGCTGTTCGACGAGACGGCGCGCGCCAGTCTGGAACAGGCCATCGGCTACCGGCTGAAGAGGTTGCAGCGGGACTTGTTCCGGTCAGGGCGAGGCGGTGACAGCCGGCGTTATTACGGTCAGGGATACTGGGACAGGGAGGCCGATCGCGAGATCCTGAATGGCCTGCTTCAGGACTGGCAGGCATGGAAAAGGTCCCTGCATGGGAATTCAGCGCAAGGCCCCCCATGACGGCCCGCTGAGAAGAGCCCCCTTGGGCCAGGACCCTCGTCGCTTCCTCTTTGCAGATTCCCTTTCCTCGCATTTATGAGGCGTGCGCCTCCCACTGAGCGATCACCTTCCGACCCTTGTCCGACAGGACCCAGATGGCGGTGTCCGTGACCAGGCAACGCTCTTGCAGCGGGCATAGCGTGCATTGCCCCGTGCACTGGCTGGTGACGGGCTGCAGGTAGCCCCGCTCGGCCAGCGTGGTCAGGATCTGTCGGAGGGTCGACTCGCTTAGATGCAGCTCCCGGGCCAATTCGTCCAGGGAGCGGGATCTTCCTTGGGCGGCGATCTGCAGGACCCGGATCAGCGGGTTATCGGTCATATCACACCCCAAGGCCCAGCAGGGCGAAGGTCTGATAGACGATCACGCCCGCGACCAGGGATACGACCAACAGCAGCCCTACGCTCAGGGCGCTCCACTTCCAGGAGCCGGCCTCTTGCCGGATGATCGCCGTCGTCGCCGCGCAGGGGATGAAGAGCATCTGCACGACGAGGAAGGCCAGCGCGGCCGCGGGCGTCAACGTGAGAGCCACGCGTCGGGCCAGCTCCATCCCCTCGCCACGGTAGAGGATCCCCAGCGCGACGATGGTGTTCTCCTTGGCGGCGAAGCTGCTCAGCAATGCGGTGATCAGTCGCCAATCCGTCCACCCCATCCAGCGGCCGATGGGCGTCAACGCTCGCCCCAGCCAGGCCAGCGCGCTCTGCTCCACCTCGCCCGTGGGCAGCGTGGCCAGCGCCCAGATCAGGATGGAGAAGATAAGGATGATCGTCCCCGCCTTCCGGATAAAGGCCACGGTGTTGTGCCAGACGAACAGCCCGATGGTGCGGGCGTTGGGCCAATGGTAGAGCGGGAGCTCCATGATGAAGGCGGAGTCCTCGTCGGAGAAGCCCACGCGGTGGATGACCATCCCCAGGAGGCCCAGGATAACGATGTTGAACGTCACCAGCCCCCAGGTCACGATGGCGGCGTGTGGCCCGAAGAAGGCTGGGGCCAGGAAGGCGATGACGGCCAGCCGGGCGGCGCAGGGGACCAGAGGGCTCAGGATGATGGTCATCAGCCGGGTGCGCCGATCCTCAATGATGCGGGTTCCCATCACCGCGGGCACATTGCATCCGAACCCCAGGAACAGCGGCAGGAAGCTCTTCCCGTGTAATCCCATGAGGTGCATGAAGCGGTCCATGACGAAAGCGGCGCGTGCCAGATAGCCGACGTCCTCCAGCAGGCCGAGCATGGCGAAGAAGATCAGGAGGATCGGCAGGAACGTGAGCACGGTGCCCACGCCGCCGACGATGCCTTCGGCCAGGAGCCCGGATATCCACAGGGGAGCGGCGGCCAGGGCAGACTCGATGCCGGATCGCATGGGCTGTACGATCCCCGTATCCAGCCATGCCTGGAGGGGGGTCGCGATCGCGTAGGTGATCCAGAAGACCACCCCGAAGATGCCGCTGAGCACCGCCAGCCCCCAGATCGGATGCGTCGCCACCCGATCCAGGCGATCGGTGAGCGTGATCGGCCCGGTGCTGGGGCGGACCATGGCGGCCCGAATCATGCGCTCCACCCACTCATAGCGCCCGCCTACGATGTCCAGGAAGGCATCCTCATGGCTCCTCAGGATGGCCTCGACCTCGGACCAGATCTCGGCCGGGGTGGCCTCCCGCATCAGCGCCGTGATCTCGGAATCCCCCTCCAGCAGCTTTAGGGATACCCAATCCTCCGGATAGGGGGCGGGGACATACGGGGCGATAAGGCGACGTACCTGTTGGAGCACCTCCGCGTGGGAGCTGCGAATCCCCGGCCGATTGGGGGTGAATTGCTCCGGATGGGTTGCGGCGTGTCGGGCGGCCTCCAGCAGTTCGTGTAGCCCCTGGTTGCGCGTGGCGACCAGCGGGATGACCGGGATCCCCAGCGCGGCCTCCAGCACGTGGGGCTCGATCTGGATCCCGTTTTGCTCGGCCACATCCAGCATGTTCAGGCCCAGCACGAGGGGGCAGGGGAGCTGGAGAAGCTCGGCCACCAGGTAGAGGCTGTGTTCCAGCGCGGCCGCGTTGACGATGACGATGGTGGCGTCAGGGCGCTCCCGGATGATGTAATCCCGTGCGACGCGCTCCTCCGGTGAGTTCGCCGTCAGGCTGTACGTTCCCGGCAGGTCGACCAGGATGATGTCGATGTCCGGCAGGTGGATCGTGCCCACCTTCTGCTCGATCGTTTTCCCCGGCCAGTTGCCCACGTGCTGGTTGAGCCCGGTAAGCATGTTGAAGACGGTGGACTTGCCCACGTTGGGCTGCCCCGCCAGCGCGATGCGGAGTGTGCCTTGCCGAAGGCGTTGTGCCTGTTCCTGTGAGATTTGTGCTCCATTGGTGTGGCAAGAGGCTTGTATGAGGGATGGGGCCATAATCGCTCACCTTGTCGTGGAAACCAGGATATGGCGGGCCTCGCCGCGGCCCAGGGCCACGCGCGTGCCCCGAACCAGCGTGATGATGGGGCCTCGCCCGTAATTTTGCAGCACGGTGACTTCCGCGCCCGTCGTAAATCCCATCGTTGCCAGCCGATTGACGAAGCCGCGTCCCCCGCGCAGGGAGCGGATGATGCCGCGCGCTCCGGAGGGGAGGGAAGCCAGATCAACGACCTGGTCGGTGAAGGGCGTCGTGTTCGGTGTCATTCGATGTGCCTCCATACGGAGCTGGGATTCATGATGCTTGTGGTGCGTGTGCGATCGTTGACGCTGACCGGACGGATCGGCCGTTTCAATCCGTCCCCCGGCTGCATGCCGCGCATATCCCATGGACGGATAGGCTGGCGTGTGCCTCTGTGATGCCGTGTTCCAGCATCAAACGACGCGTGATCTGCGCGACCTCCGGGGCTTCGAATTCGATGACCCGGCCGCACTTCATGCAGACGAAGTGATGGTGCTCCTCGCCCCGGGCGGGCTCATACCATTCGGGGCCGGGGTCGCGGCTCAGCCGTCGGGTGCGGATAAGCCCCAGGTTCTTGCAGAGCTCGAGGGTCCGATAGACTGTGGACAGGGTGACCCCGGGATCTCGCTCGTGGGCTCGGAGGTACAGGTCTTTGGCCGTCAGGTGGGTGTCGCTCTCCTGCAGGACCTCCAGGATCACGCGCCTCTGGCGAGTCATGCGCCCCCCGGTGCGCGTCAGCGCGGCTTTCGCTCTCTGGACCAGGTCCTCCATAGGTGCTCTTCCTTTGCTGTGAATCGTTCGCATTGGCAATAATAGTGTAACCCGGATCGTGCGGAAACGGTATGATAAAGATTACCCGCATAAGGAAAGGCCACACCCCGTGAAGGGTATGGCCTCCTTTGGTGGAGATGCCGGGAATCGAACCCGGGTCCGGGACATTCGGCCTCGGACGTCTACAAGCTTAGTCAGGGTTTTGCATTTGTCACCAGGCGGGCCGCCCCTGACGGCGTCCCTTTGCCTGGCCAGCCGCTGATCTTAGATCGGCCTTAGCGGCGTCCGGCCGATCGCACCCTGCTGTCTATGACGGTGACACCCGACGCCAGCCGGGACCACGTCGGGGCACCGAGGTCACCCGCAGGTGACCAGCTGTTCTCCTCCGCGTCCGCTATTACGCGGCGACGGCCATAGCCGTGCGCGGCGCGAACGCGAAGTTGAACGCCTTGCCAGTGTTCTTGGCACTTTTTGGGTTCTGCTCTGGTTTAACGAGGGAAGAGCACCTCGGCTTGCAGTCCTCAGCCAGCCTGCCCCGTCGAAACCTGTCATCCCCAGACTGGCAGCTATATTTTACCCCAGTTTGTTGATTTTGTAAAATAGAGTTTCATTAGAATTTCGGGTGGGGGCGACCGCCGTGTCATGGCTCCACAGAAACCCTACCTTGTCCAGCTTGCGCCTGCCTCTCTCGGCCCTTTCCGCAGGGGGCTGGGCCGGGGCCGGACAGGTCAGAGGCGGGAGAAAGACTTTTCCGGAGGGACTTCGCCCCTCCGGGCCTTCTCATGGCAGGAGCAACAGGATCTCTCAGACACGCTCTCAGCCGCAAGAGGGCGGGTAAGAAACCCGCCCTACTTGCTACTTGCTACAAGATGACGGGTGGAGGGCCTCCCTGTCTGCTTGCGGGAGGCCCTCGTTTCTCCCCTGTCGGGAGCGTTGGCGGCGGGAGGTTACTGGCTCGCTAACTTCTCACGCGCTTTCGCCGCCCAATCCGGATCGGCCAACATGGCCCGTCCGATGGCGACCAGATCCACCTTTCCCTCTCGGATCACCTGATCGGCGAAGACCGGATCGGTGATTCCGCCCGCGACGACGACGGGAATGTCGATCTCAGCCCGGATGGCGGCTGCCATGGGGACGAAATATCCCTGGCTGGTGCCGTCCCAGTCGGGCGGCGCGGCACCGCCCAGGCCGCCCGATACGTCCAGCAGATCCACGCCGGCGGCGGCCAGCGCCTTCGCTGCCTCTCGTCCTTCCTCTTCCGTCAGGCCGCCCGGCAGGAGATCGTTGGCCCCCAGCCGATACAGCAGCAGGTGATCCTCGTCCACCACCTGGCGCACGGCGCGGGTCACCTCCAGCGGCATGCGCAGGCGGCCCTTCAGGTCGCCGCCGTAGGCGTCGGTGCGTCGATTGGTCAGCGGGGAGAGGAACTGGCTCAGCAGATACCCGTGCGCCCCATGGATCTCGACGAAGTCGAATCCGGCGGCCAGCGCTCGGCGGGCGGCCGCTACAAACGCCTCGACGATCTCCGGGATCTCCTCGAGCGTGAGCGCCCGGGCTGGCTCGGAGGCGCCGGGGACGATGCCGTCCGATGGCGCCACGGGCTGGGTGCCTGCGGTCTCCCGGGTGGCCTTGCCGCCGCCATGGGTGATCTGGATGCCGACCACGGTATCGCACGCTTTCACCGCCTCGGCCAGACGACGCAGCCCTGGGATCAGGGCGTCATCGTAGATGCCCAGCTGCTGTTTGTTTACCCGGCCGTCCCGGCGGATATACGAGTGCTCGACGATGACCATGCCCACGCCCGCCCGCGCGCGCCGCACGTAATGCTCGATATGCGCGTCGGTCACGGCGCCGCTGTCGTCCGACATGTTGTTGGCCATGGGCGGCAGCACGATGCGATTCTTCAGGGTGAACCGCTTGACGGTCAGAGGGGAGAACAATCCGCTCATCAATCTCTCTCCTTTACGCAACACGCAATACGTAACGCTATCGCTCCACGGTATTCCGGGCGATGACCTTGCTGTACCATCGGCCGCTGCGCTTGATGATGCGCCGCTGTGTGGGATAGTCCACGTAGACGATGCCGAATCGCTTGCTATAGCCGAGCGCCCATTCGAAGTTGTCCAGGAGCGACCAGACGAAGTAGCCGCGCAGCTTGACGCCATCCTGGATGGCGCGATGGGCCTGGATGAAATGCTCGCGCAGGTAGGCCTCTCGTCGCTCGTCATCCACCTGCCCCTGTTCGTTCACCTCGTCGGGGAAGGCGCACCCGTTCTCCGTGATGTAGAGGGCAGGGGGATCGTAATCGCGCTGCAGCCGGGTGAGCAATTCGTATAGCCCTTCAGGATACACCTCCCAGCCCATCTCCGTGTATTCCGGCCCCTCCGGCTTTACGGCCTGCGTCTTGGGGATCTCCGCGTCCGGCGCGTCCTTCACGACGCTGCGCGTGTAGTAGTTGACGCCCAGGAAGTCCAGCGGGGCCTGGATGCGGGCCATATCACCGGGGGCCACCTGGGGCGCCAGGTCTCCGTACAGCTCCAGCATGTCCGGCGGGTAGGCCCCCCGGAACAGCGGGTCCAGGAACCAGCGGTTCTGGAATCCGTCCTGTCGGCGGGCGGCGGCCTGATCGGCCTCACTCTCGCTGGCCGCGTGGGCCGGCGAGAGGTTCAGGGTGATGCCCACCTGGGTGTCGGCGTCCCCGGCATCTCGCAGCGCCCGGGCGGCCTCGCCGTGGGAGAGCAGCAGGTGGTGGGAGACCTGGAGCGCCAGCCGAGGATCGGTGAGGCCCGGCGCGTGGACCCCGTACAGATGCCCCACGAAGGCCACCACCCATGGCTCGTTGTGGGTGATCCATTGCTTGACGCGATCCCCCAGGCGGCGGCCGATGAGGGCCGCGTAGTCGGCGAAGTAGTACGCCACGTCTCGGTTCCCCCATCCGCCGATCTCCTGCAACGCCTGGGGCAGGTCCCAGTGATAGAGGGTGACGAAGGGGCGAATGCCGGCCTCCAACAGCCCATCCACCAGGCGATTGTAGAAATCGAGCCCGGCGGGGTTGGCCTTCCCGCGGCCCGTGGGCAACACTCGCGGCCAGGAGATGGAGAAGCGGTAGCCCTTCAGGCCGATCTCCTGCATGAGCTGGATATCGTCCTTCCAGCGGTGGTAATGGTCGCAGGCCACATCACCGGTGTCGCCGTTGAGGACCTTCCCTGGCGTGTGCGAGAAGCGGTCCCAGATGGACTCCCCCTTCCCATCCTCGTTCCAGGCGCCTTCGATCTGATAGGATGCCGTTGCGGCGCCCCACAGGAACCCGGCGGGGAATTCATGTTCTTCTGCCATACGGTGTCCTCCTTTGCGATAAGCTTGCTCCGGCCTGCTCATTATACCTGATCCTGAGAGCTTCGCCAGCGCGTCGGAGGTGGGGTAGCGTATCTTTTTCGGTGGAAAGCGGAGGCATCCGGCGCTCGCCCCTTGTATTGACCATTCCCCACCGCCATTGTATAATCTCGCCGCCATGAGCCCTGCAAATGTGATCCGTCCGACCGCCCTCTCCGGGATGACCATGGTCGTCATCCCCACCTACAACGAGGCCGACAACTTAGCCGACCTGGTTCGGGAGCTGCTCGGCCTGGACGTGCCCGACCTCCACGTGTTGATCGTCGATGATGCCTCTCCCGACGGAACGGGGGAACTTGCAGACCGGCTGCGGGAGCGCTATCCGGGCCGTATGCACGTGATCCACCGGCCGGGGAAATTGGGGCTGGGCACCGCGTACGTGACCGGTTTCCGATACGCGTTGGAGCAGGGCGCCAGCTTCATCGTGCAGATGGACGCCGATTTCTCCCACTCGCCATCGTACGTGCCGCGCTTGCTGGCCCCTCTGAGCGAGTACGACGTCGTCATCGGTTCCCGCTATGTCCCCGGCGGCCGCCTGGATGAGCGCTGGAGCTGGTGGCGCTACCTGCTGAGCTGGTGGGCGAATTCCGTGTATACCCGGCTGATCCTGGGCATCCGGGTGCGGGATGCCACGGCCGGTTTTAAGGCCTGGCGTCGGGAGACCCTGGAAGGGATCGACCTCAGCCGCATCCGCTCCAACGGCTATGTGTTCCAGGTGGAGATGGCGTACGTGACGGAGAAGCTGGGCTTTCGCGTGCTGGAAGTGCCCATCTACTTTGAGGATCGACGCATCGGTCGATCCAAGATGACGGTCCCGGTGAAGCTGGAGGCCGCCTGGCGGGTGTGGGAGCTGCGCTGGCGCTATCGGCATCTGCAGCGGATCGGCCATCCGGCCGTGACCACGCCTGCCCCAGACCACCTCTGAGGCTGCGGACACCGTGTTCCACCGTATACGAGGGAGCGTGCTGGCTGCGCTCCTGCTACTCCTCCTCCCGCTGCTGTGGTTTGCGCCGGTTCTGACCGGCCGCCACACGTTGCTCCCCGCCGATAATTTCTACGCCTGGGAACCCTGGCGCAGCTTCGCTGAGCAGATGGGGGTGGACGTCCCCCACAATGAGCTGCTGAGCGACCTCATCCTGGAGAATTATCCCTGGAAGCGGTTCATCCGGGAGAGCTTGAGCGCTCGTCAGATCCCTCTGTGGAATCCCTACCTGTTCTCGGGCATGCCGTTCCTGGCGGATGCCCAGCATTCGGCGTTGTATCCCTTCAGCGTGCTCTTCTGGATCATGCCGCTGGAGGTGGCTTACGGCTGGTTCACCGCGTTGCAGATCGCCCTGGCGGGGTTGAGCCTGTACGCGCTGGCGCGCGTGCTGCGCCTGTCCCGTCCGGCGGCCTTGATCGGCGCCGTCGCCTACATGCTCAGCGGCTTCTTCATGGTCAGCGTGGTCTTCACCATGATGATCGCCGCGGCCGCGTGGCTGCCCGCCCTGCTGGCCTGCATCGAGGTCGTCATCCGTAAGCAGGAAGACAAGGGAGATGTCCCCTATTCGCCTGTGCCCTACGTCGCGCTGGGAAGCCTGATCCTGGGGATGCAGGTGTTGGCCGGGCATGTGGAGATCACCTACTACGTGCTGGTGGTGTCCGGCTTCTACGCCGCGTGGCGGCTGGTGGGCTTGTGGCGTCGGCTGGGGCGGTGGCAGCCGGCGGTGCGATTGGGCGCCTGGCTGCTGGCGATGGTGGCGGTGGGCCTGGCGCTGGGCGGCATTCAGCTCCTGCCGCTGATCGAGCTGGCCCAGAGGAACTTCCGCCAGGGCTCGGTGACCTACCGGGATGTGGTGGGCTGGGCCTGGCCCACACGGCAGGTGCTCACCTTCGTGCTCCCCGATGTCTTCGGCAATCCCAGCCATCATGGCTACTGGGATATCTGGTCGTTCCGCTGGGTCCCAGCCACCGTGAACGCGCTGGGGCAGCCGGCTCGAACCATCTTCTGGGGCGTGAAGAACTACGTCGAGGGGGGAAACTATCTGGGCCTGCTGGCGATGGGGCTGGCCGGGGTGGCGCTGGTTCGGGCCGTCCTGGACCGCCGCGGCGGGGAGAGCCGCAGACGTCGGGATCAGACCGCGTTCTTTGCTCTCCTCAGCCTGATCTCCCTGGCCAACGCGTTCGGCACGCCCGTGTACGCCCTCTTCTATTACGGCCTGCCCTGGTATAAGCAGGTGCACTCGCCGTTCCGCTGGGTCTTCCCCCTCACCCTGTCGGTCGCCGTGCTGGCGGCGTTGGGGGCGGACGCGCTCCTGCGGGCGTCGGAGGATCGGCGATGGCTGCGTCGTGTGGCCCGGCTGATCGCCCTGGCGCTGATCGTGGCCGGGGGAGGCGCATTGCTCGCCGTGGGCGCCAGCCTGGTGTGGCCGGATCCCTTCATCGCCGCGGGCCAGCGCGTGGTCGACGGCTCCGACCTGGCGCAGATGGCCTTTGCCGATGGCCGGATGTTCTGGAGCTACCAGGCCGTCAATCTGCTCAAGTTCGGGATCATGGCGGTGCTCTCCGGCCTGGTGATCTGGGTGGCGGCCCACCGTCCCACGGGTGACCGCCGATCGATCCGACGCCTCTGGCCCGCGCTGGCGATCGTCGTTCTGGCGTTCGATTTCTGGCTGGCCTTTGGGCGCTTTAACCCGGCTGTCGACCCCAAGTTGCTTCGCTTCACGCCGCCCAGCATCGCGTGGTTGCAGGATCGTTTGGACGAGCCGGATGGCCCCTGGCGCTTCACCACCTTCAACGCACCGGGTGAGAAGACGCTGAACGCGAACGCGGGATGGCTCTACGACCTGCAGGATGTGCGCGGGTACGACTCGATCATCCCCAAGCAGTACACCGACTACATGGACCGCATCCAGCCGCAGGCCGGCGAATTGCTCTACAACCGGATCGCCCCCATCTACACGCAGGGAAGGGGGCCCTCCGGCTATGAGGCGTTGGACTCCCCCTGGCTGGCGCTGTTGGGCGTGCGGTACGTTGTGACGACGCAGCACATTCCCAATGCCACCTATGAACTCGTCTATCAGGATGAGGTCCGCATCTATCGCAATCGGGAGGCCATGCCGCGCGCCTTCGTCATGCGTTGCGCCGCGGCGGAGCCGACGTCCGAGGTAGACTGGGCGGCTGTGGACCCGCGGACGGAGCTGGTGTTGGAGACGGAGGAGGCCGTCGAGGGGACGGGATCGGGATCGGCTTCCTTCCTGCATCTTGCGCCGTGTACCCTGGACCCGGCTCGCGTGGTGCGTTACACCGGAAACGAGGTCGAGGTCGAGGCGTCCGGGGGCGAGGGCGCCTACCTGGTGTTGGCGGATGCGTACTTCCCCGGGTGGAAGGCGTACACGCGCCCAGTCGCAGGCTCTTCGTCCGACGAGCGGGAGCTCACGATCTATCGGGCGTACGGGAACTTCCGGGCCGTAGAGTTGGGGGCGGGGCAACAGATCGTGCGCTTCAAATACACCCCCATGTCCTTCAAGCTGGGGGTATACGTCTCCTTCCTGTCCTGGGTGACGCTGCTGCTGGCCGCCGGGTGGTGGGCCTGGGGACGCTTCTATCGCGAGGTGAGCGGGGAGGCGGCCGAGGTCCGCCGGGTGGCCAAGAACAGCCTGGTTCCCATGGGGCTCTCGTTGGTGAACAAGGGCATCGACTTCGCCTTCGCCATGTTGCGGCTGCGCATCCTGACCCCCACCGGTGAGGGCTCTTACACCTTCGCCATCAACTTCTATGCCTTCTTCGAGATCCTGGTGCGCTTTGGGCTGGGGACCCTGCTGACCCGGGAGGTGGCGCGGGACCGAGAGCAGGCGGGACGCTATCTGAGCAACGTGGTCATGCTACGGGTGGCCCTGTGGCTACTCGCCCTGCCGGTGATGGCCGTGGTGGGGGCGGCGTATCACGTCTGGGGCGGGCTGACGCCGGAGGAGGCGCAGGCGATCGCCCTGTTCGCCATCGCGCTGCTGTTCGCCGGGCTGGCGGATGCCATCAGCGCCGTCTTCTACGCGTATGAGCAGATGGAGTATCCGGCGGGGATCGCGTCCGCCATCGCCGTGGGCAAGGTCGCTTTGGGGGCGCTGGTGCTCTTGCCGCCTTTGAACTGGGGCTTCGTGGGGCTGGCGGGCATCTCCGTGGTCATGAACCTGGTGCAGACCGTCTGGTTGTATCTGCTGGTCCGCCGGAAGCTGCTCACGCCACAGGTCGTGGTGGATCGCCGCCTGCAGCGGACGATGTTGCAGGAATCCGCCCCGCTGATGATCAACCATCTGCTGGCGACCATCTTCTTCCGCATCGACGTGTGGATTTTGAAGCCCATCAGCGGCGCGGTGGCGGTGGGATTGTACGGCGCGGCGTATAAGTACATCGATGGGCTCAACGTGATCCCGTCCTACTTCACGCTGGCCATCTTCCCATTGATGTCCCGCCTGGCCCGGGGCTCACACGAGTCGATGGTGCGCGCGTACGTTCTGGCGTTGCGCCTTCTGCTCATGATCAGCCTGCCCATCGCGATGGTGACCACGTTCATCGCCCGGCCGCTGATCCTGGTCCTGGGCGGCGAGAGCTTCCTGCCGGGATCCGCGCTGGCCTTGCAGATCCTCATCTGGTCCATCCCGATCGGCTTCTTGAACAGTGTGACCCAGTACGTGCTGATCGCTGTGGACCAGCAGCGCTTTCTGACCCGGGCTTTCGTGATCGGCGTCGTGTTCAACGTGGTGGCCAACCTGATCTTCGTGCCGCGCTATAGCTATATGGCGTCGGCGGTGATCACGATCTTCTCCGAATTCTCCCTCCTTATCCCCTTCTACTATGCCGTGCGGCGGTATGTGGCCCCTGTGCCGTGGGCGAGCGTGATCTGGCAGCCGGCTGTGGCGACGGCCGCCATGGGGGCGGTGCTGTGGATAGGGGCTCGATGGTCTCTGTGGGCGGCGGTGGTCTTGAGCGCCCCCGTCTACGCGCTGGCGCTGGTGGCTTTGGGCGTCTTTCGGCAGCCGGATATGGCCGTGTTGTTACGTGGGCTGCCATGGGGGCGACGAGGGCTGCCGGACGCGAACGGAGCGGCCCATTCGGCCGCCCCGTGAGGCTCGCTTCGAACGGCTATTTTATTCCTCTTCCTCTTCCCCCTCTTCGTCCTGGGGCGGCGAAGCGGGGCTTGTGAGTCGGCTGAGCCACTCCTCGGCGCGAAGCTCCGCGCTGGTGCGTGAGGTCCGATTCGACTCCGGCTCCTCCGTGATCATGCGGAACTCGCCGTTGTAGAATCCGCCCTCCTGCACGATCAGCCTGCGCGCGACCACGGTGGCTTCCACCTGGCCGCTGGGCATGATCTGGAAGGTATCCTGGCAGGTGACCTCGCCTTCCAGCTCGCCTGCGACGGTGACGTTGCGGGCCGTCACCTTCGCCCTGACCCGGGCTCCTTTCTCGACGGTGAGTGTGCCCTCGCATTCGATCTCACCCTCGGCGATCCCCTCCACACGCAGGTTGTGCTTGGTGCGATACAGGCCGTCGAAGTGGGAATCGCGATCGACCAGGCTCTCGCTGGTGGGGCGTTCGGCCGTGGGAGCGGTCATCGTGGGTTGTGTGCTGTGTATCGTGGAAGCCATCGCCCTCACCTCCCTTCACGTGACATCACGAATCGACAATTCACGGTGGAACCTTCCTCCACCACCAGGATGGAGGTGTTGATCTCCCCCTTGATGCTACCGGTGGGGGTCACCCGGAATCGATTCTGACAGACGATCTGACCATCGAACGAGCCGGAAATGATAACGTTGTTGGCCCGGAGCTGGCCCTGCGCCTGGGCTTCCCTCTCGACCAGGATGGTCTCCTTGGCCTCGATTTCGCCCTCAAAGGTGCCCTCGATCAGCACGTTGCCATCGGAGCGCAAGGTGCCGGAGAGCTGGGTGTTCCTGTCGATGATGGCGGCGGCGTCCCGGGAGAACTCAGTCGTGGTAGGCCGGGTCGGCGTCGGCGTCGGGGTTGGGGTCGACGGCGTTGTTGGGCTGGGCGCTGTCGTGGCCGAGGGACGCTGCGATGGTGTCACCGCGGGCGTGGGCTGCGTTTCATCCCTGGTCTGGTTGGAAGGAGTCGTCGTTGTAGAAGGTCTGGAGGGAGGTGGGGCTGACCTGCGGCCCTGTACGCGATCACGTCTGAACAGGCTCATGGACGGTACCTCCTTCGGTTATGGAAAAAACTATGCATACATGCTCAGGGTAGTGGATTATGCCATAGGATACCATAAAAGGCCATATCGTGCCAGCGCCTTCGTCTGACGGTTACGCCGCGTCCGGACTACCGCTGATGTACGGATATTCGCGTAGTCGAGGTCCGTTTCCCGCCTGTGAGGGAGGGGGCACGGCGTCCCGGTTGACAGTACAGGCCGGACGGGATATAACATAGCCACACAGGTTTCAGCGGAGGATACTTTGAAGGGAGAGATCATCGACCCGAAGGATGCGGACTTTCGCTCTCGCAAAGAGGCGAGCTTTTACCGCTCCCTGCGTGAGAAGGTGAGGAAGTGGGGGGAGGAGCGCAATCTAGATCCGGCGAAGCTCGAGTATCTGCTGGCGGCCCCGGACCTGTTCGTTCTGCTCTCTCGACTGGCGACGGATCCCCGCGTGCCCACGGATGTGAAGGCCAAAGTTGCGGCGGGCCTGGCGTATTTCGTGATGCCCCTGGACGTCATTCCCGATTTCCTGGGGCCGGTGGGGATGTTGGATGATGTGTTCGTGGCCGCCTGGCTGGTGCAGACCGTCGCCAAGGAGCTGAACGCGCTGGATCCGGCCATCCTCCAGGATCATTGGGAGGGGGAGGGGGATGTGCTGGAGATGATCCGCCGGGTGCTCGCTCAGGGTGAGCAGATTCTGGGGCGGGTCATGGCGTTGCGGCTGAAGAAGGTGGGGCGCCGGTAAGGGGTCCTCAGGAGCGATAGCGCTCGATGGCGGACATGGCATCCGGCCCGAACCCCAGCTCCGGCAGGGTATGGCGCCAGCCGGCTGCCTCGGCGGCGGGCTCCCGCCATCGGTATAGCGGCGTGCGGTAGATCCAGTGGTGGCGGCGGATCGCCTCATAGGCGACCTCCGGGTCGCCGGTGAAGGTGCGCAGCGTCTGTTGGGCTTGCTCCAGGGCGGGGGCGTCGCCTTCCGCCTCCGCGATCTCGTAGCGCACGGCTGAGCCGATGATGTTGGCCTCCAGCTCTCGATAGAGGGTTCCACGCAGCGGGCTGCGCGTCCCGCGTGCCTTCCCCTGCATCTGGTGTGTGATCTCGTGGGCCAGCCAGGGCGTCGTGATCTGGATGGGGAGGGTGGTGAATTTGTGTGGAAAGACGATGATGCCGAACCACCACGCTCCCGCCCAGGGCAGATCTACGGGGAGGATCCAGACGCGCAGGGGATGACGATCGGCGAATTGGGTCACGGCATAGCCAACCGGCCCGATGGTCAACCTCTGGTAGGCGGATAATTCGCTGAGTATGGTGCTCATTTGTCGTCGTCCTGGCGGCGCAGGTGGTTCTGGATGTCGGTGGGCGAGGTGCTTGTATTTGCAGAGGCTGCCACCCGCTGAGTGGCCGGGGGAGGTGGTGATCCGCCCTCGCTTCAGAGATGATCGGCGGGTCCGCTGTTGTGGAGGTATGCTAGCGCGGCACGCGTGAGTTGTCAAGTGCAGGTCTGCGGGGCGCTTCCCGCGTCGCTGTTGAGAAAGCCCGAGTGGACGATGCCGCTGTTTGACAATCTCGCGGGCGCTGTGCTATAGTATTCGTGCTTGACAATCGCATACCAGCAACGATGCAGGTGCGCCAGCCGCCCGGATGCGTGGCGCACAATGGGGGAAGACCGGTGAAAGTCCGGCGCTGTCCCGCAACGGTAACGGGATCTCGCAGAAGCCCGAAGCCCGATGACCCGCCTGCATCGTCGCTCCGCACCACCTTCGCGGAAAGGGGGAGGAGCGCGGCGCTGAGAAGCCCGTAGCATATCCCCCGTCATCATGACGGGGGTTTCCATTTCCAAAACCCGACCTCGCGAGGTCGGGTTTTTCGTTTCTGGCGCATCTGGATCGCCGTGGTTGGCTCGCCCTCTGCTGCCGACCTGTGGTGCCGCCCATGGCTTCCCGTGGGCGTGTGATTCATGGATCCCATTACGACACGACGAGGAGGAAAGATGTACGCTCGAAAGGTTGTCTTCTCCCTGTGGTTGGTGTTGCTGGTCTCGTTGATGGCCGCCTGCGCGCCGGTGGCCACGCCGGTCGCTCCCGCTCCCGCGGCGACGCCGGTCCCGCCAACACCAGTCCCGCCGACGCCGACGGCCGTCCCCACGCCGGCCGCTTATCCCCTGACGATCGTGGATGGTCTGGGCCGTGAGGTCACCATCGTCGCCCGGCCGGAGCGCATCGTCTCCCTGGCCCCCTCCAACTCGGAGATCCTGTTCGCCGTCGGCGCCGGGGATCAGGTGGTGGGCGTCACCAAGTACTGCAACTATCCGCCCGAGGCCTGCGAGGGCAAGGAGATCGTGGGGGGCTTCTCGGCCAAATCCCTGAGCGTGGAGAAGATCCTGTCCCTGGAGCCGGACCTGGTTTTCTCGGCCGGCGGTATCCATCAGCCCGTGATCGAGGCCCTGGAGCAGGCCGGCGTCCCGGTGGTGGCGTTGACGGCCAGCACCTTTGACGATGTGTACGCCAACATCGAGCTTGTGGGGCGGCTGACGGGCCACCCGGAGGAGGCCGCCCAGGTGGTGAAGCAGATGAAGGAGCGTGTGAGCGCCGTCACGGCAGCGGTCGCCGCCGTTCCGCAGGAAGAGCGGCTGCGGGTCTTCTGGGAGACCTGGGATGAGCCGCTGATGACGGCCGGGCCCTCCACCTTCATCGGTCAGATGATCGAGCTGGCCGGTGGGGTGAACATCTTCTCCGACGTCACCGAGGACTATCCCCAGATCAGCGCGGAGGAGGTCGTGAAGCGTAATCCGGCCGTCATCCTGGGCTCGGACTCCCATGGCGACAAGCTGACCGTCGAGCAGGTCGCGCAGCGCCCCGGCTGGGATCAGATCGACGCCGTGCGGGAGGGGCGCATCCACCTGATCAACGGCGACATCGTCTCCCGGCCCGGGCCGCGATTGGCGGAAGGGCTGGAGGCGATCGCACGTGCGCTTTACCCCGACCTGTTCCAGTGATCGGGGCGCGCAGTCTTGCTGCGGGGAAGCAGGGGCCGGGACACCCGGCCCCCATTCGCATCAACTTAACAGCATAAGCGAGGCCCCCGCCTGTCGCTTTTTCCCTTCACGGATGGCCGCACCTGAAAGGGGAGGTGCGGAGGGGCTTCCCCTCCGCAGGAAAACTCTTTCTCTCGCCTTTTGCCTGCCTGGTTGGGGCTTTGGCCGGTGGCCTCCGGCCCCACGGGGCAGGTGAGGGGCTGAAAATAGAGTTCTTCGGAGGGGCTACCGCCCCTCCGAGTCACCCCAAAGAAAAGTGGGGGGCCATGGAGGGGACCTCCCCTCCACAACTCCCCCCGCAGGGCTGGTAGCCAAGGGGGTCCCTCAGGTGCTGCGATCGGATGGGACTGAGCCCACTTTTGCGTGAAAGGATGTCACATCGATGCCAGAAACGTGCTCGACTCACGTATATCACATCACGTATGGATCGGAGGTGCAGATCGTTCATCTCTATTTCTGGGGATGCAACATGTCCTGTAGGGGGTGTATTCGGCGGCTGCATGGGTGGGACAGCCACCTGGCCAATCCCGGTGGGCCGAAGGCGACGATTCAGCCTCGCCTGCTCACCCTGGACGAGGTCCTGGATGTGTTGTCCCCCTATCCTGTCCGGCGCATCTTTTTCCTGGGCGATGACGCAACCGCTGATCCCGCGCTGGAGCCTCTGGCACAGGCTCTGAAGGATCGCTTTGGGGCGGAGCATATCTTGCTGACCAACGGCCTGGTCTTCCCACCCTATCATCTGTTTGATGATATCCAGCTCAGCATCAAGGCTGTGACCCCGCGGCTGCACCGGGATTTCACCGGGGTGGACGTGGCCCCGGCGTTGGAGAATTTCCGCCGCCTGTATCAGGCTGGCGTTCATCTGCGCTCGGAGAGCATCGTCATCCCCGGGTATATCGATGCGGAGGAGATCGGCCGGGTGGCGGAGTTCATTGGCTCGGTGGATCCGGATATCCCCTACCGGCTGGACGCGTATATCCCCGTCCCCGGGGCGCCATGGCGTCGTCCAACCCCTGATGAGATGGCTGAAGCGGTCGCCGCCGCCCGACGGCGCCTGCGGCACGTCAGCACGCTGCATGGCGGGGGCGACAAGCGGTATGAGGTGACGCTCCTGGTATGAGCGAGCGCCGATGGGTTGCCTTTTTGTGCCTGCTGTCGGGGATTCTGGCCCTGACGGTGTTGATTAGCCTGGGGGTGGGGGCCGTGTCGATCCCGCCCGGACAGGTGCTCTCGGTGGTGCTGGCCCGAGCGCTGGACTGGCCGGGGGCGCGATCCACGCAGGCGACCATCGTGTGGGACCTGCGACTGGCGCGGGTGTTGCTGGCCGTGGTCATCGGCGCCGGGCTGTCCGTATCCGGCGCTGCCTATCAGGCCCTCTTCCGCAACCCGCTGGCCGATCCCTTCATCATCGGTGCGTCGGGGGGCGCGGCCCTGGGAGCCACCCTGGCCATCATCCTGGGGGTGCCCGCGGTCATGCCGGCGGGATTCCTGGGGGCGCTGGCTGCGGTGGCCCTGGTGTACACCCTGGCCCAGACCGGCGGGCGGTCCTCCGCTGTGGATCTGCTCCTGGCCGGCGCAGCCCTGAGCACCTTGCTCTCCGCGGCCGTCTCGTTGCTGATGTTCCTCAACGATCGTAACCTGCACGAGGTGTTCGC
This sequence comes from Chloroflexota bacterium, assembly GCA_013152435.1. Taxonomy (NCBI): domain Bacteria; kingdom Bacillati; phylum Chloroflexota; species Chloroflexota bacterium. Next base: position 36,173 of record JAADGJ010000019.1, read on the forward strand.
CTGGCTGATGGGGGGGCTGAGCGGGCGGAGCTGGCCTCATCTGCGGACGGCAGCCCCGGTGGTCGGCCTGGGGGTGGTGGTGTTGTGGCTGCTGTCCCGGCCGCTGGATGCGCTGACCTGCGGTGAGGAGAGCGCGCAGAGCCTGGGGTTGAATCTGGCCTGGGCGCGAACCATCGTCGTGGGAGCGGCCACGTTGGCGACGGCCGCTGCCGTTGCCAGCGGCGGGATCATCGGCTTCATCGGGCTGTTGGCGCCGCACATGGCGCGACGGTTAGGCGGCGGCGCGCACCTGCGCCTGATCCCCATGAGCGCATTGATGGGGGGGATGTTGCTCTTGCTGGCGGACGATCTGGCTCGCACGGTGATGGCGCCGCTGGAGCTGCCCGTTGGGGTGCTGACGGCGCTGTTGGGGGCCCCTTTCTTTCTCTGGCTGCTGAAGCGAGGTTGATCCCATGACCACTGTGGAGGTTACGGGCCTGTCCCTGGGATACGACCGACGTGAGATCCTGCGGGGCTTGCAGCTGATCGCCCGCCCGGCCAGCGTCCTGGCCCTGGTCGGCCCCAACGGCGCGGGCAAGACGACGCTGTTGCGGGCGTTGGCCCGGCTGCTGCGCCCCCGGCGCGGGGCCGTGTTGGTGGACGGGCGGGATGTATGGCGCCTCTCCACCCGGGAGGCGGCGCGAAGGATCGGGTTGGTGCCCCAGGGTGAGGCGTTGGACTGGCCCCTGACGGTGGAGCAGGTGACGGCTTTGGGGAGGGCGGCGCGCCGGGGCTGGCTCCTGCCGTTGTCTCGGGCGGACCGGGCGGCCATTGAGGACGCCCTGAGACAGACGGGACTCTCCGGGTTGCGGGACCGCCTGGTGACCTCGCTGTCTGGTGGTGAGCGCCAACGGGTGCTTATCGCCCGGGCGCTGGCCCAGGAGCCGGAGGCCCTTCTGCTGGATGAGCCGACGGCGCACCTGGATCTGCGCTATCAGGGGGCGGTGTTGGGGCTGGCGCGGCGGCTGGCCCGAGAGCGCCGGTTGACCGTGGTCTTGAGCCTGCACGACCTGAACTTGGCGGCTCTCTACGCCGATCGAGTGGTCCTGCTGGCGGAGGGACGGCTGTTGGCGGAGGGCACGCCGGAGGCGGTGTTCACGCCGGAGAATTTGAGGCGGGCCTATGGGGTGGCGGTCGTCGTGAACCGGCATCCGGTCTATGGCACCCCGTTGGTCACGCCCGCCCTGGAGGTATCGGATCGTCCGGTCAGGCCTCCTGAGAATGGTCAATCGGGTTCGTGACGAGGATGGAGTAGATCCTCTGCATCCCCGGGATGGCTTGGTCATGTCTGCGTGGAGGTATGTAGGTGTGTAGCAGACGAGGAGATAGATGAGGAGGGCGGCTTTCCATAGCCGCCCGATAGTGGTAGAGCAGATGTGGAGATCTGTCCTATTCGCATCAACTGAACAGCATGGGCGAGGCTTCCGCCTGTCGCCTTTTCTATCCACGGGCGGTCGCATCTGGAGGTACGGAGAGAAAGCCCCTCCGAGCCACCCCAGGGATGCGGGGCCACGCTTCCGTATCGCTTGTTTGATACCAATGGGCAGATATGGAAATCTGCCCCTACTGCTGGAGGATGCCGGGCAAGGAGGGCGGCTTTCCATAGCCGCCCGGTAGTGGAAGCGGATATGGAAATCTGTTCCGCCCTGGCTGTGCGAGGCGGTATATGTAGTGGGTGTTTCCGTGTTGGGTACAAGATATCGGGTGGTAGTAGCAGATATGGAAATCTGCCCCTACTGCTGGAGGGTGCCGGACAAGGAGGGCGGCTTTCCATAGCCGCCCGATAGTCCTGGAGGATACCGAGGGCTCTTCAAGGAGGTTGGATGGGAATGGATGAGATGGCTCGCCGCACCGCGCGGCGAAGGAATGTCAAGAAGGGTTTGGTGATCGTCCATACGGGCGATGGGAAGGGGAAGACGACGGCCGCTCTGGGCATCGTGCTGCGCGCCTGGGGACAGGGGCTTCGCGTTTGCGTGATCCAGTTCCTGAAGAACGAGAACGCCCGCTACGGGGAGGTCAAGGCGGCCGGCAAGCTGGGCATCGAGTGGATGAACGTGGGGGATGGCTGGACCTGGACCAGCAGGGATATGAGCGAGACGCAGGCCCGGGCGGTGTACGGATGGGAGCAGGCGAAGGAGAAGATCGTCAGTGGGCGGTATGATCTGATCGTGCTGGATGAGTTTACCTATCCGCTGCACTTTGGCTGGCTGGACACGGCCGAGGTCATCCGGTGGTTGCAGGCGAACAAGCCGCCCATGCTGCATGTGGTCATCACCGGGCGCCATGCGCCCCAGGCGCTCGTCGATTTCGCCGATCTGGTGACGGAGATGCGGGAGATCAAACATCCGTTTGCGGAGCAGCAGATCCGGGCTCAGCGGGGGATCGAGTTCTAGATGCCCGACAAAGTAGGGCGGGTTTCTTACCCGCCCAGTTAAGAGGCGGCTATAGAAAGCCGCCCTACGTGGTTGTGTGAGGGATGTGGCGCGGTAACGCGGTAGGGCTGCCTGTTGCTGGAGGTCATGTTGGTCGGTGAGGGACACAAGGAGCACGGCACGGCGGTCCCACGGCTGGTGATCGCCGGGGCGAGCAGCGGCGTGGGCAAGACCACGCTGACGGCCGGGCTCATCGCCGCGCTGCGCCGCCGGGGTATGGCGGTGCAGCCCTTTAAGGCCGGGCCGGACTATATCGATCCCTCCTATCACACGCTGGCCGCCGGCCGGCCGTGTCGCAATCTGGACACCTGGATGCTGCCCCCTGCCGCCGTGCGAGCCTCCTTTTTGCGGGCCTGCCGGGGAATCGACCTCGCCGTCATCGAGGGGGTCATGGGGCTGTATGACGGGTTCGGGTATGAGACGGAGGAGGGGAGTACGGCTCATCTGGCGAAGTTGCTGGATGCCCCCGTGGTGCTGATGCTGGACGCGGCCCGGATGGCGCGCAGCGCCGGGGCGGTCGCCCTGGGCTATCTGCGCTTCGACCCGAATCTGTCACTGGCGGGTTTCATCGCCAATGGCGTCGGGAGCGCCTCACACGGTCAGGGCGTGGCGGCCTCGGTGGAACGGGCCACCGGCCTCCCGTGCTTCGGATGGCTGCCCCGCCTGGACGACCTGCGCATCCCCGAGCGGCATTTGGGGTTGGTGCCCACTGCCGAATCCGGCCGCTGGGAGGCCTTCGTCGACGCGGCCGCGGAGCACGTGGCCCGCTACGTCGACGTGGGCGGACTCGTCGCCGCCGCTCGTCGTGCTCCGGCGCTCCCCTGCTCGGACGAGAGCCCATCGAGGGGCCGGGTTGCCTCTGTCTCCCGCGTGCGTGTGGCCGTGGCCCGGGACGAGGCGTTCAGCTTCTACTATCAAGACAACCTGGACTTGCTGCGCTCGGCGGGGGCGGAGATCGTCTTCTTCAGCCCGCTGCGCGATGGGGAGTTGCCGCCTGGTGTGTGTGGCCTCTACATCGGCGGCGGCTTTCCGGAGATGTATGCGGCGGCGTTGGCGGAGAACGAGCCCCTGCGCGTCGCTTTGCGGCGGGCCATCGAGAGCGGCCTGCCGACTTACGCCGAATGTGGCGGCTTGATGTACCTGACCGGCTCCATCACCGATTTGAGCGGCATGACCCATCCCATGGTGGGGGTGCTGCCAGGGCGCTCCGTGATGGTGGAGAGGCTCACCATGGGGTATCGCGTGGTTACCACCTGTGCGGAGACGATCCTGGCCCCGGCCGGGCTCGTCCTGCGCGGCCATGAGTTCCACTATTCGGATTGGGTCGATCGCCCCGCCGACCTTCCTGCCGCCTATGCGATCGCCCCTCGACGGGGCGGTCCCGCCCGTCCGGAGGGCTATGCCCGGGACAACCTGCTGGCCTCTTACGTGCATTTGCACTTCGGGGCCGCTCCGCAGCTGGCCGCCCGTTTCGTGCGCGCCTGTCGGGATTGGGCCGCGCGTCTGGGCGCGGGAGGACGTGGTGAGTAGCCGGGCTTTCGTCCCCGTACTGGCCTTTCTGATCGACGGGGTGTTGGGCGATCCGCCCAACCGGTGGCATCCGGTGGCCTGGCAGGGGCGCCTGCTCGCCTGGGCGGAGAGATGGGGCCCGGCGGGAGATGGGGCCCGCTTCCTGTACGGCGCGATGGTGGTGGCGTTCGGCGCCGGGCTCAGCGCGGGCACCGCCGGAGGGATCAGGCGGCTGAGCCGGCATCTGCCCATGGCGATCGGCGTGCTCATGGAGGCCGCCGCCCTGAAGCTGGCGATCGCGGCGCGTGGGTTGGATCGTGCCGCCGCTCAGGTGGAGACGTCCCTGCGTCAAGGGGATCTGGAGGAGGCGCGTCGGCTGCTCGGCTGGCATCTGGTCAGCCGTCCCACGGACGACTTGTGTGCGGAGGAGGTGGCCGCCGCCGCTGTGGAGTCGGTGGCCGAGAACCTGACCGATGGCCTGATCGCCCCGCTGTGCGTCTGGACTGCTGGAGGGCTGCCGGCCGTGTGGGCGTATCGCTTTGTGCAGACGGCCGATAGCATGTGGGGGTATCACGATCCGGCTCATGAGTGGCTGGGCAAGCCGGCCGCCCGGCTGGATGATGTGCTCAACTGGCTGCCGGCGCGGCTGGCGGTGGGGCTGCTGCTGGTGGCGGCGATGTTCCTCGGGGAAGACGCGCGGGGCGCATGGCGGGCGCGTCGCTCTGAGGCGGGACGTACCGTCAGCCCGAACGCTGGCCAGACGATGGCGACCATGGCGGGCGCGCTGGGGGTCACGCTCACCAAGCGAGGGCATTACTCCCTGCGCGGCGGCGAGGCCCCGATCACGCCCGAGACGCTGCGCCGGGCGAGGAGGCTGGTCGCGGTGGCGGGCGCGCTGGGGGTGGCGTTCTGCGTCGCCTGGCGGCTGTTGGTAGATAGGACTCGACGATCCGATTGCGGAGGGCGGTGACGAATGCAGACGGAGCTCCTGTCCCCTGTGCCACGGCCGGAGGTGCTGAACCTTCGACCGGATGCGCATGGCGGTCCGGACTACGCCGAGCTGGCTCGCCTGGGCCTGAGCCCGGCGGACGTGTTGGATTTCAGCGCCAGCACGAACGCCTATGGGCCGCCCCCGGGCGTCGTCGAAGCCATGGCTGCCGTGGATGTGACCCGCTATCCCGACCGCCATGCCACGTCCCTGCGTCGGGCCATCGCCGCCCGAGAGGGGGTATCGCCGGCCGAAGTGTTGGTGGGCAACGGCGCCGCCCAGCTCATCTGGCTGGTGGCCATGGCCTATCTACGTCCCGGCGATACGGCTTTCATCATCGGCCCCACCTTTGGGGAATATCGCGTGGCCAGTCGGTTGATGGGGGGGCGGGTCGTGGAGTGGCGGGCGGCCGAGGAGGCCGACTTCCACCTGGATCTCCCCGCTTTGGAGGCGGCGCTGGCGAGCCGTCAGCCTCATCTGGTCTGGCTGTGCAATCCCAACAATCCCACCGGCATCTACCTGAGCGCGGGGTCGATCGCCCGGCTGCGTGCGGCCGCCCCTTCCGCCCTGTGGGTGCTGGACGAGGCCTATCGCTCCTTCGTGGCGGAGCCGTGGCCGAGCATCCCCTTGATCGCCGACGGGCGTGTGGTGTTGCTGCGCTCCCTCACCAAGGACTACGCCTTGCCCGGCCTGCGGCTGGGCTACGCGCTGGCCGCGCCGCCGGTGATCGACGCGCTGGCCCGGGTGCAGCCGCCGTGGAGCGTCAGCGCGGTGGCCCAGGCGGCCGGATTGGCGGCCCTGCACGATCGTGAGCACGTGCTGCACACCGTTGCCTCCCTGCGCGCGGAGGGGGCCACATTGCGAGAGGCGCTGCGTGCGCTGGGGTGGCGGGTCCTGCCGTCGGCCACCCACTTCTTCCTGGTCGAGGTAGGCGATGCGGCGGCCGTCCGGAGTTGGCTGCTGCGGGAGCATCATATCCAGGTGCGGGATTGCCGTTCGTTTGGGCTGCCGCGCTTCATCCGGGTGGCGGCCCGGTGTCTGGAGGAGAACGTTCGCCTGGTGGCGGCGATGGAGGCCCTGCGATGCTCGCGGGAACGCTGATGGTCCAGGGGGCCGCCTCGTCTGTAGGCAAGAGCCTGCTGGTGACCGGGCTGTGCCGCCTGTACGCCCGGCGTGGGTTGCGGGTGGTGCCCTTCAAGGCCCAGAACATGAGCAACAACGCCGGCGTCACGCCCGAGGGGGGCGAGATCGGCCGCGCGCAGGTGAGCCAGGCTGAGGCGTGTGGCATTCCCCCGCACGTGGACATGAACCCCATTCTGCTCAAACCCGAGGCCGACAGCCGCTCCCAGGTGGTGGTGCTGGGCCGTCCCTGGGCTACCCTCCCCGCGGGCTCCTATTACCGCCGGAAGGCCGAGCTGTGGGATGTCGTCGTTGGGGCGCTGGCCCGCCTGCGCGCTCGCGCCGACCTGGTCATCATCGAAGGGGCCGGGAGCCCCGCCGAGCTCAACCTCCGGCGGGGGGACATCGTCAATATGGCCGTGGCCCGGCACGCGCAGAGCCCGGTCCTGCTGGTCGGCGACATCGATAAGGGGGGCATCTTCGCGCAGTTGTTGGGGACGCTATGGCTGCTGGAGCCGGAGGATCGGGCCCTGGTGAAGGGGCTCATCGTCAACAAGTTCCGGGGTGCCCCGGCCCTCTTCGTGGAGGGCGTGCGCATCCTGGAGGAGCGCGGCGGTGTTCCCGTCCTGGGCGTCGTCCCCTGGCTGCCGGATCATGGCATCGCCGAGGAGGACGCGGCGACGCTGGAGGAGGCCCCGCCCTCCTCGGGGTCGGACGCCGGCGGGCGAGAGCTGGACATCGCCGTGATCGCCCTGCCCCGCATCGCCAATTTCGACGACTTCGATCCGCTGAGCATGGAGCCGGGCGTGCACGTGCGCTTCGTGCGCACGGTGCGTGCGCTGGGGCGGCCGCACGCGATCATCCTGCCCGGCACCAAGCACACGCTGGCCGATCTTGCCTGGCTCCGGCGGACCGGGCTGGCCGAAGCGATCCTGGCGATGGCCCGTCGCGGTGTGGCGATCGTGGGCATCTGTGGCGGATATCAGATGTTGGGGCAGTCCATTCGTGATCCCGAAGGGGTGGAGGGCGGCGGGGAGGCGGAGGGCCTGGGGCTGCTGCCGACCCGGGTGGTCTTTCATCGGGAGAAGGCGACCTGGCAGGTGCGCGCCCGGCTGTGTGGAACCCTGCCCTGGCTGGAGTCCGGGGATGAGCTGACCGGCTATGAGATCCACATGGGGCAGGCGGAGACGCCAACGCCCCTCCTGGAGATCTACCGTCCCGACGGGGAGCGGGTGCCTGACGGCGCCGCCACGGCCGACGGCCGGGTGTGGGGTACGCACCTGCACGGCTTGTTCCTGAACGACGCCTTCCGGCGGAGCTGGCTGCGCAGCCTGGGATGGCGGCCGCCGGACGAGGCCCGCTCTGCCGCCGCCATCCGGATGGCCGCCTATGATCGTCTGGCCGATGCATTGGAGGCCGCGCTGGATATATCGCGCTTGGACGCCATCCTGGAGGAATCCTGAAAAACCGCCGAGGCGCGGAGGACGCAGAGGCAAAATCTACCTCTAAGGCAGGTTCTTCTGAGTGGGGGGATGCCGGTTGTGTAGGGATCTTTACTCAACTTCAAAACCTCTGTGCTCTCTGTGTCTCTGCGGTGATTTTTTCAACGTATTCCTCGGATGGTGAGGCCATGCGGGACGTCGTCTCCTCGGAGCCCATCACCGCCACCGTGACCCTCCCCGGCACCTGCGGCGAGTGGGTGCAGGGGACCCTGGAGGGCGTTCCCTGTCTGGTCTCCTGTCCCATCGACTGGTACGCCCATGTGACGGTGACGCTGGACGCCCCGCCGGGGGTGTGGCGTGTGCCCTCCCACGCTCCCAAGGCCGCCGCCGCGCTGCAACTGGCCCTGGCGGCGCGAGGCGATCCGCCGGTTGGCGGCGCCTTGCGGCTGGACAACCCCCTGCCGCGCGGGCGTGGATATGCCTCCAGCACCGTAGATGTGGCCGGGACCATCTACGCCGTTGGGGAGGCGCTGGGCGTGCCCTTCACCCCGCCCGAGGTGGCGGCGCTGGCCGTGCAGGTGGAGCCCAGCGACAGCATCCTCTTCCCCGAATGGACCCTCTTCGCCCACCGGGATGCCGCTTTCCATCGGCCGTTGGGGACGCCGCCGCCGCTGGCGGTGGTGGTGCTGGATCCCGGTGGCTCCGTGGACACCCTGGCCTTCAACGCGACGGACCACCGGGCGATGTTACGCCGGCTGGCGCCCCTTCACCGGGAGGCCTTCGCCTTGTTGGAGGCCGGCCTGGCCGCCGGTGACGCGACCCTGGTGGCCCGGGCCGCTACCCTCAGCGCCTCGGCCCATCAGCAGATCCTCCCGAACCCTTTGGTGGACACGGCCTTGCGTTTGGCGCGCCGATCCGGCGCGCTGGGCGTCTGTCGGGCGCACAGTGGCACGATCGTGGGGCTCCTGTGCAGCCCGGGGGACGCGGCAGAGATGGCCTCGTGGATCGCCGAGCGCTTGCCCGGCGTCCTGGTTCGTCCTCATCGCTGCCTTTGAGGAAGGACGAGCCGTCGCTAGTGTGCGACGGCTCGGGGCTGGACCTCGGGATTCACCGGGTTGCGTGGCCTCTGGCCGGACAGAACCCGGACGACCTCCTCCGCCGCCTTCTGCTGCAGCTCCACGATGGATCTCTCCGAGTACCACGCGATGTGCGGCGTGATGATCGCCTTCGGCTCCGAGAGGAGCGGCTCGTCCGGCGGCGCGGGCTCCTGTTCGAGCACGTCCAGCCCGGCCCCGGCGATCCATCCTTCCTGCAGGGCCTTCAGCACCGCCGCGTTGGAGACGATGGGGCCGCGCGCCGTGTTCACCAGGATCGCAGTGGGCTTCATGCGTTGCAGCTCGGCCTCGCCGAACATGCCGCGCGTCTCCTCGGTCAGCGGCGTGTGGATGGACAGCACGTCGGAGCGGGACAGGAGCTCGTCGAAGGATACCGGCTCCGCCCCGGCCGCGGTGAACTGTTCAGGCGGGATGTAGGGGTCGCAGGCGATGACGCGAAAGCCGATCCCGGCCGCCTTGCGCGCCGCCGCCGACCCGATGCGCCCCAACCCCAGGACGCCGAAGGTCAGCCCGGCCAGGCGGGGAACGTCTCCCGTCACGCTTTCCCCCCAGCTCGGGCGATGGGCGACCTCGATCTCCCATGGCAGGCGGCGCAGGCAGGCCAGCGTCAGCAGGATGGCGTGGGCGGAGACCTCGTCGATGCAGTAGTCGGGCACGTTGCACACGTAGATCCCGTGCTCGGTGGCGGCCTCCACGTTCACGTTATCGTATCCGACGCCGTAGCGCACGATCACGCGACATCGCCGCAACCCGGCGATGATCTCCGGGGTGATGGGGGCCATGCCGACCAGCAGCGCGTCGGCGTCGGCTGCGATGGAGAGGATGTCCTCCGGTCGGGGAGAGGGGGAGACCACCAGGTGGGCGTCTGCCTCCTCCAGGATGCGGATCTGCACGTCCAGGCTTGGGTATTGGTGATCGGTCACAACAACGGTAAATGCGGGTGTCATGGGGCCTCCTCCAAGGTTGATCGGCGATCAGTGTAGCCGGCTCGTCGGGGGACGTCAAGTGGGAACGGGAGTCGGTTCCCGTATCGCGCAGGGGGATCGGGGCCTGTTCGCCCCCGGCTTGCAATCGCGATGGCGTTGCGCTATGATGGCCGTGTATTCGGTTGCAGCCGGGTTTCCATGATTCGAAGTGGAAGCCGCCTCAGGGCGCGCCTGAGGATGTGTCTGAAAAACACATCGCGAACCTACAAAGAGTGTGTCTGAGAAATGTCGCTGCTTCTGCTGTGGGGAGGCCCGGAGGGGCGGAGCCCCT
>JAADGJ010000020.1 GCA_013152435.1 Chloroflexota bacterium
CGAGTGTGGAGCCCAGCCGGCGTCAGAGTTCCTTCTCGTAGATGCGATAGGTCTTGTAGACGCGTCCTCCCAACGCCTTGATCGTATTGTTCATCACCGTGTTGCTCTCCAGGATCCAGGACATCTCCACTTCCGTGTACCCGCGCTCCAGCGCGGCCCGGCCCATCTCATAGTACAGCACGGCGTCCACGCCCCGGTTCCGGTAGGGCTCGATCACTCCCATGGCGAAGGCCCGGATCAACGTCACCCGGCGGCGGACCTTCCAGTGCCAGAGGAACTTGAGCAGCGTCCACCACTCCGGCACACCCGGCCGGGGGTAAGCCAGCCTCAAGGGCTGGTTCAGGTCCGGCAACGGCAGGATAACGCCGATGGGGCGGTCGTCGGCCTCGGCGATGAACACCGTGGCCGGGTCGATGATCTGCTTGAGGTTCTCCGCCAGATGCTCGATCTCCGCGTCGGTGAGCGGCACGAACCCCCAATTCCGGGACCACGCCGAGTTGTAGATCTCTTTGACCCGCTCGATCTCCTCATCCAGCCTCTTCATATTAATGGGGCGTACCGTGAAGTCCCCTCTCTTCTTCACCCTCTCGACCACCCGGAGCAGTTTGGCCGGGGCCTTCTCCGGGTGTTCCCGAAAGATCTCGATATCGATGTAGTACGCCCAGAGGTCCTGGGCCTTGCGAAAGCCGAATCGCTCTACGAACTCCGGATAATAGCGAGGATTATAGGTCATCAGGATCACGGGTGGGGAGTCGAACCCGTCCACCAGCATGCCGACCTCATCGTTGGTGCTGAAATTGGCGGGGCCTCGGATCGCGGTCATCCCCCGCTCTTGCACCCATTCGCAGGCGGTGGAGAGCAGGGCTTCGGCGACGGTGTAATCCTGGATCGTCTCGAAGAAGCCGAAGAAGCCGACCTGCTCGTTGTGGAATTCGTTGTGCCGATGGTTGATGTGCGCTGAGATGGTGCCGACGACGTCCCCACCTCGCTCAGCCAGGAACAGCTGGCAGTCCATGTGCTCGAAGGAGGGATTGCGGGCGGGGTCGAGGAACGCCTTGCGCTCGCTGATCAGGGGGGGAACCCAGTTGGGGTCTCCCTTGTATACCTGCCAGGGGAAGGTGATGAACTTCAGGCGCTCCTCGGGGGTGTAGATGGGACGTACGCGAACGGCTTGGTCGGACACGGGACACCTCCAGCAGGAATGGAATGGGGGATCGTTCGTGACCTGCTGGCGTCGGGTCCTGATGGGGTCAGGGCCCGGCGCGGGGGAGGGAGCACCCGCCTCCCCGGCGGACCGAACCATCCCGGAGTTTGCCCAGAGCCCGAGGTCGCAGCGTTGCGAGGTGGGCATCTCGGCGGTGAGGAATCACCCTGAGGCATAAGCCGGCGGGGTGATCGGTTGCCCCGTTCTGATTCGCATCGGGCCATCCTGATTATACCACTTTTGGGGCGGTATGACACCCACTTGTATTTTTGGGTAGTGTATCCTTTTCGGTGGAGATGCTGTGGGGAGGCTTTGAGGGGCGCAGCCCCTCAAAAGAAACCACTTTGTTTCAGCCCCTTACCTGCCTTGCCCGGTTTGGTCCACCCGAATCAGGCCGGGAAAGGGCAGGTTCCGAGCTGAAAAGGGAATATTTTGGTGGAGGGGTGGCCTCCACTCCACCCCTGAGGGCTTGCAGTGGGCGTCGTGGGCTGTTCCGCGAAATTTCCACCATTTTGGATACACCGCCATCGTCAATAGGCGTTTGACATACACCCCGGTTTCATAGTAAGATTATCTGGGGAAGGTAGTGTTTTGGAGGGTTTTTGATCGATTGGTAAATTGAGGCGCTCCCTGGTTTTTGAAAGTGTTTCCCTTCGATGGTCGCGCCAGGATCTTCTGCAACTCGGCGAGCTGGGGGAATCGCCGTGGCTCTTGTGGGTTGGCCCCGATCTCATCGTGGAGTGCATCGACCATGTTGACGAACTTAGGCCGGCAGCTCCTGTCCGGCGTCCTCACCTCGATCGCGAACTTTATTCGCTGGACCGGGATCTCCCCGAATCTGGTGACGTTCATCGGCTTATGCCTGACGGCGGTTGCCGCCGTATTGATGGCTCAGGGGCAGTTCCTGGCGGCGGGCATCGTGTTATTCTTCGCGGGCGCCCTCGATGCGTTGGATGGTGCACTGGCGCGAGTCACCGACCGGATCAGCCGATACGGAGCGTTCCTGGACTCCACGCTGGATCGATATTCGGAGGCGCTCAGCCTCCTCGGATTGCTGATCTATTACATTCGACTGGGTGGCGAGCTGGAGATCATCCTGATCTACGTCACCATCATGGGATCGTTCCTGGTGAGCTACACCCGCGCTCGCGCGGAGGGGGTGGGGGTCTCCTGCAAAGTGGGCCTGTTCACCCGTGGCGAGCGTTGGGGGACGCTGGTTTTGGGCTTGTTGTTCAATCAAGTCGGACTTGCTTTGTGGATATTGGCCATCCTCGCCAATATCACCGCGTTGCAGCGCATCTATGCCGTGTGGCGGGCTACCGGGGGGGAACGCGGCGGCTGACCGGCCGTGGTGTAAGAACCCCCTGAGCGATGGGTGATGAGAAACTGCTCTGGGTGGGGCGTGCAGTTAGACCTGGGAGCGTGATCTGGCTTAGATATACCGTCGGGCGAACCACTTGAGAAGGTGTGGTCGAGCCACCCGAGGCCGTTCGGGCGCATGGGGCCGCTGGTGGGTGAGCGTGCCGTGATGTCGCCTCTGTAACCTGGCCTTCGGATCCGTGATGGCGTATCGAGGCCGATCCGTGTCCCGCGAGAACGAAAACCCCGGTCATGCCAGTAAACGACACGGAAGTACTCGAGCAAGCCAAAGCCTTCGACCCGGCGGCTTTAAGCGTCATCTATGACCGCTACGAAGGCCGAATCTACAGCTACATCTACCATCGCGTTGGCGATGCCCAAGTCGCCGAGGATCTTACCGCGCAAGTGTTTCTGCGTATGCTGGAAGCCATACAAAGCGAGAACGCTTGGCGGTCCTCCTTCTCCGGCTGGCTCTATCGCATCGCGCACAACTTGGTCATCGATCACTATCGTCGTCGCGCTCGTTCCACCCATATCTCCCTGGAAGACGCTCCGACGATCCCCGCAGAGAACATGGACCCGGAGCAGACGGCAGAGCGTCGCTTGCAGGGAGAGCGTGTGCGGAGGGCCCTCAATCGGCTAACGGAAGAACAGGCCCAGGTCGTCAGTCTGCGCTTTCTCGAGGGGCTCAGCATCGCGGAGGTCGCGCAGGTCACTGGCAAGACCGAAGGCGCCGTGAAGGCATTGCAGTATCGGGCGATCATGTCTTTGCGTCGCTTACTGGATCGTGAATCATGAACGAGAAACTGAATCTGGAAACGATCTTCGCCGAGTGCGTCGAGCGGGTGATCGAGGGGGAGAGCGTGCAGGCATGCCTGGACCGATACCCGCAGCACGCCGATGATCTGGCCCCGCTGTTGGAGACGGTGCTGTTGGTGCAGTCCATGGCCGAGCCGGTCCCGCAGCGATCGCCCGCGGCGAGGGCGAGAGCCCGAGAGCGATTCCTGGCCAGGGCCGAGGAGATGCGCGCCCGGGCCAATGCCCGGGAGCAGTTCCTGGCTGCTGCCGAGGAGATGCGCGCCCAGACCGCTGGGACCCGTGAGCGGCCGCCTCAGCCCGTGACGCGCGTGCGAAGGCCCGAGGCGGCGCGCGAGTCCCGTCGCGTGAGCTGGATCGACTGGCTCCGGGGACGCCTGGTGGTGCGCTACTTGGTGCCGGCGCTGGGCGCCCTCCTGCTGATCGTGCTGATGGTCCGCGGCACCGTGATCGCCTCCGCCAATAGCCTGCCCGGTGATACTCTCTACCCAATCAAGTTGTTCACAGAGCGTGTGCAGCTGCTCCTCGCTCCTGAGGAAGAACGGCCGGTCATGGAGGCGAAAATAGAGAAGCGCCGCGTCGAGGAGACTGAGATCATCTTAGAAACGGGACGTCAAGCTACTTGGTGGCTTTATGGGGTCATCGAAGACGTAACGTCTCGTACTATTCAGCTCCATCGGTTTACAATTCAATTGCCTGAGAACACTTTGATTAAGGGGATACCTCAGAAAGGCAAGAAGGTACGGGTTCAGGTTTATGCTCCGGGAGATGGTCGACTGCTGGCTCAAGAGATAGAAGTGATGGGATGGCCCACACCCACACCCACACCGACGGTGGCGCCGGAGCCGACCAGCAAGCCTACCGTGGCTCCTACGCCCGTCTGGAAGCCCATTCAGCAGCCTCGGTCGTCCGGGGCCGGTGGCGCTGTCCCGGTCAAGCCGACGCCCACATCATCCATGCGGCGCCGAATGCCCACGCCGACGAGCACGCGGGCGCCCGCTTTGGAGGGCGAGCCGACGCCCACCGTCCCGGCCACCGTGGAGCGGATGCCGCCGGCGCGTGCCACCTCGGATACGGGGCAGGTGCCCGGGCCAACGCCAAGCGGGACGGTGGTCACGGTCGCTCCGCCCACGCCTACGGCCTCACCTCCCGCCGGGACGCCGGAGGCCACGCCAATGACGCCCACGCCGGAGGCGACGGCCCCGACGCCCGTGGGAGAGGAGACGCCCGAGGCCACGCCGGTGACGTCCACGCCGGAGGTAGTGGTGCCCACACCGACGGAGGAGGGGACCCCTGCACCGCCGGCCACCGCGACCCCGATCGTGGTGACGCCGGCCACTCCGACGCCGACCAGGATGCCTCCGCCGACTCGCGTCCCGCCGGGGGCGGTGGTTCCCACCCCCACGCCGGCGGCGCCTCCGACCGTGGCGATCCCATCCCCGACCGTGGAACAGGCGCCGGCCCCGACGGCCGAGCCGACCCGGGCGCCGTTGCCCTCGGAGGGGAACGTGGCGCCCACGGCCACACCTGCGCTCAGGCCAGCGCCCTCCACCCCGTCGTCACCACCGCCGACCCGGGTCCCGCGGCGGTAGCTCCTTGGAGGCGCGGTCGTAGCCCATGGGGCCAACTTTACGTCGCATGGCACATGCGTCGCCCCTATGGAATCCCGTCACCTCCTGGAGGCCGGAATTCATATGTTGCTTTATCTGGGCGAAGATCAA
Organism: Chloroflexota bacterium; assembly: GCA_013152435.1. Lineage (NCBI taxonomy): Bacteria > Bacillati > Chloroflexota > Chloroflexota bacterium. Next base: position 5,101 of record JAADGJ010000020.1, read on the forward strand.
TAATGCAAGAACAGGAGCATCTTTGGGGGTAGTGAATCTTTTTCGGTGGAAATACAGCGGGGAGCTTTGAGGGGTGCAGCCCCTCAATCTTGGATACACTACCTCTTTGGGGATGGAGTAGCCGAAGGTACTGCCTTCGGCTACTTTGTGTCTGTGAGGGATCTCTCTCAGAGCGTGTCTGAAAATTTACCGGCAAGATGTTTTGAGGGGGCTTCCTCAACGACTAGCTCCACAGGGGGAGGTGTGGAGGGGTCCTCCTCTCCATGGGAAACCCACTTTTCCGGCCTGCACCTGCCTTTCTCGGCCCTTTCCGCAGGATCCAGGCCGAGGCCAGGCAGGTCGAGGGCAAAAGATGGGCTTTTCTGGAGGGGCTCCGCCCCTCCGGGCCTCCTCCCAGTAGAAGCAACAGCATTTTTCAGACACACTCTCAGACTTGAAGATCCACAGTGAAATCACTGTCCTGCTTTCTGCTCGTGCTGGCGACGCAGGAAGTTCAGCACGATGGGGTCGATGCGATCGTCCTCTCGTAGCCGTTCCTCCAGGTTCTCCACGCCGCCGTACTCCCTCAGCGCTCGCGCGGTCGCCTCGTCGTATACGCCGGTGATGGGGCCGTCGTAGTATCCCAGATCCCGCAGCTTCTCCTGGATCTCCCGGGCCACTTCCTCCGTGATGGGAAGCAGGGCGTCCTCGTCCGCCTTCTCGAAGTACAGGCGGAAGAGGTCGAGAAGCCGGGCCAGCTCGTCAATCGGCTTCGGGTGATCGTCCACGCGCAGGTCGATGTAGCGGTCGTTGAAGCCGCCGTACCCTCCATCGGGCTTGACCACCAGCAGCGCGGCCGATTGTTGGCCTCGGCGGTCGCCGCCGGCCCGCTGACCCGCCGCCAGCGCCGCGAGCAGCCGGTCGGCCAGGGCGCCGGAACTGGCCTCGAACGTCTCCGCCATCGCGTCCACCGTCTCCGGTCCCACCAGGATATTCCCCTGGCAGGCATAGTTGGGCCCGGTTCGCCCCCCTGCCCATGCCAGACACTCGTCGCCGGTGAAGGTGGCCGCCCGGCCCTGGGCGTCCACGATCCCCACCTGGCGTTGGGCCCGGCCGGGATCTTCCGCCACGATGGTGTCCAGCGCCTCCTGGGCGGAGAGCCCTTGTGCCATCAAGGCCAGGGCCTTGGGGCCATAGCTGGTGTTGGCGTAGGATTGCGTGGCCACCGCCCCGACGCCTGCCTGCGCCCAGGGCACCACCGCTCCTACGGCCAGGAACTTGGACTGCACGGCGATCCCCCACTCCTGTGCGGCGGGATCGTAGGCCACGATGGAGAAGGTTGCTACGGGAACGTGCGTCTTCTGGGTCATGCTCTCACCTCGCTGCCTCTCGCTGATGGGCTCGATTATAGCACAAACTTGACGAAACCTTTAACACGGATTAGAATGGCCCGCATGGACGCGCCCTATGCTGAGGGGCGCGTCTGCATGAGGAGCGGTACAGTGTTCGAAACGCTGTCGGACAAGCTACAGGACGTCTTCGATCGCCTGTCCAGCCGGGGGCGCCTGACCGAGGCGGATGTGGACGCCGCGCTGCGTGAGGTGCGGCTGGCGCTGCTCGAAGCCGATGTGAACTTCCGCGTGGTCAAGGACTTCATCGGCCGGGTGCGTGAGCGCGCGGTCGGCGTGGAGGTGATGCGCAGCCTGACGCCCGCGCAGCAGGTGATCAAGATCGTCCATGAGGAGCTGATCGCGACGCTGGGCGAGCCGGGTCGGCTGGATCTCTCGGGGTCGCCGCCGATCGTCATTATGCTGGTGGGGCTTCAGGGCTCCGGGAAGACGACCACGGCGGGCAAGTTGGCGCTGGCGTTGCGCAAGTCCGGACAGCGGCCGTTGCTGGTCGCGGCGGATACCTATCGCCCCGCCGCGATCACCCAGCTGGAGGTGCTGGGCAGACAACTGGATATCCCAGTGTACAGCGAGGGCGTGGAGGCTTCGCCCCCGGACATCGCGGAGCACGCGCTGCGTCACGCCCGGTCGGCAGGCAACACCGTGGTGATTCTGGACACCGCGGGGCGCCTGCAGATCGACGAGGCGATGATGGAGGAGCTGGCGGAGATCAAGCGGCGCGTGAACCCGCGTGAGGTGCTGTTGGTGGCCAACGCCACCACCGGCCAGGAGGCCGTTCGGGTGGCGGAGGGCTTCCATCAGCAGGTGGGGCTGACTGGGCTGATCCTCACCATGGTGGATGGCGACGCTCGGGGCGGCGCGGCTATCTCCATCCGGGCTGTCACCGGCGTGCCCATCAAGTATCTGGGCACGGGCGAGAAATTGGATGCGCTGGAGCCGTTCCATCCGGACCGCCTGTCCTCCCGCATTCTGGGCATGGGCGATGTGCTCAGCCTGATCGAGCGGGCGGAGCAGACCATCGATCGAGATCAGGCGGAGGAGATGGGGCGTCGCCTGATCAAAGGGGAGTTCGATCTGGAGGACTTCCTGACCCAGCTCCGAGAGATCAAGAAGCTGGGTCCGCTCAGCCAGCTATTGGAGATGGTGCCCGGCTTCTCGCGCATCAGCAAGGACCTGGCGCCCGAGGTGACCGACCAGCAGATGAAGAAGCTGGAGGCCATCATCAGCTCTATGACGTTGGAGGAGCGGCGCAATCCGCAGATCATCAACGCCAGTCGGAAGCGCCGCATCGCGCGAGGGTCCGGCACGACCGTCCAGGATGTCAATGAGCTGCTCAGCCAATTCCGGCAGATGCAGCGCATGATGAAGCGGTTTTCCCGGAAAGGCCGGGGTCTGGGGGATCTCGGCAGCCTGACAGGGTTGTTCCGATAGTGGTATTGCCGAGGGAAGTTCGGCCGATCACCTAGTGCAAGAAGGAGTTCGAGGGGAGAGCATGGTACGAATTCGACTGCGTCGTCAAGGCGCGAAGAAGAAACCGACCTATCGGATCGTCGTCGCGGACAGCGAGGCGCCGCGCGATGGGCGGTTCATCGAGGTTATCGGGTTCTACAATCCACGCACGGAGCCGGAGACCTTCCATATCAACGTGGAGCGCGCGGCCTACTGGCTCAGCGTGGGCGCCCAACCCAGCAAGCCTGTGGCCCGACTTCTGGCCAAGACCAATGCCCTGGATTTGGCGGCGGAGCTGAAGGAGCAGGCGAAGGCTCAGAAGCAGGCCACAGAGGCGGCCTGATGTGGCCCATGCCCCGACCGCTCGGCGGGATGGGGTTTGAGCCGCCTGCCGTCAGGAGGCAAGCATGAAAGAGCTCGTTGCCTACGTGGCCAAGAACCTGGTCAATGACCCTTCGCAGGTACACGTGGTGGAAAAGGGCCGGGGGCGCTCCGTCGTCCTGGAGCTCAGCGTGGCCCCCGAGGACATGGGACGGGTCATTGGCAAGGGTGGTCGCGTCGCGAACGCGATGCGGGTGTTGTTGCGCGTGGCGGCGATGCGTCAGGGAAAACGGGTGACGCTGAACATCGTCGAGCCGGAAGAGGGATGAGCGTATAAGGGGCCAGCCGGGCTTCGGCGAGGGATGAGATTCGGGCGCGAGAGGCGGAGCTGCCTTGGCGCCCCACACGGATGACGTGCCGACTCCTGAACGGCGGGAGGCTGCGATTTGTGCGCCCCCGCCGCTTCGCGTTTGAGTGCTGGACGTCCCGTTGCGATGCTCGCCGGACCTCGCTGGCGGCCCCATGGGGGAGTGGCTCGGCACATGCGACGCATGTGGCAGGGCGAGGCGTGTCTCACCCTGCCAGGATAGACGAATGGTAGAGCGCATGGCCGTGCGCGCTTACCTGGCATCCAGCCCCGCGGGGCGGGCGGAGGGCAGGAAAACAGGTGGCTGGGAAGGGGCCAGCCCTTTGGGGCTATCTCGAGGATGCAGATCACGCTTGCGTATCGCCTAAATGGACGCCTGGGGGGCACCCCCCGCAATGAATCCGGCGATTGAGGATCGGGGCTTATGACGAAGACATCGAAGCGACCGGAGTTCCTGGCCATCGGACGGATCATGGCGCCGTTCGGCATACGCGGCGAGGTCAAGGTGGAGATCCACACGGATTGGCCTCACCGTTTCGCCCTGCTCGATCGCGTGTACGTGGGCGATCCGTCGGCCCGGGCGTTGCGGGAGACCAAGATCGAGAGCGCCCGCCTGCATAAGGGCCAGGCTCTCCTGAAGCTGGCGATGTGCCCGGATCGCAACGCGGCGGAGGCGCTGCGCGATCAGTGGCTGTTCGTGCACCGCAGCCAGGCCATGCCGCTGGGGGAGGACGAGTATTATATCCACGAGATCGTCGGCCTGGAGGTGTGGGAGGGAGAGCGTTGTCTCGGCCGTGTGGTCGAGGTGATCGAGACCCCGGCCGAGGCCAATGACGTCTACGTGGTACGCGGGGAACAGGGCGAGATCCTTCTCCCCGCCGTTCGCCATGTGGTCCTCAAGGTGGATCTGGAGGCTGGGCGCATGGAAGTCGCCCTGCCGCCCGGGCTGGAGGAGGCCACGCGACGGCAGGGATGAAGCCCGGAGGGCGTGGAACGGCTTTGTCCCATCCCCCGTTTTTCACGTATGACTGCAAGGGTAGAGGGCGGGCGGCGTTCAGGGTTGCCGTCCCGAGGGGATTTCATTACATCTGTCTTGACAAAAGGCATCCTTTCGAGTATGCTTGCGCCGTCATCCGGGCCGGAAAACGGCCGGGTGGCGATGATCGCCCTCGCGTTCGGGAGGCTCTCTTGTCCGACTTGGGCTACTGGGTGGGATTCAATCGGGTACATGGCATCGGCCCCCATCGGCTTCGGGCGCTGCTGGATTATTTCGGCGATATCGAGAGCGCCTGGCATGCCCCGGCGGATGCCCTCCGCAGGGCGGGCCTGGACCGCCGCTCGCTGGAGAACCTGCTGACCACCCGGTCCACGCTTTCTCTGGACGATGAGATCGCCCGTATTGAGCGGGCGGGCGTGCAGGTGCTGACGTGGGAGAGCCCCGACTACCCGCGTAACCTGCTTCAGATCTACGATCCGCCTCCCGTGCTCTACGTTCGGGGGGAGTTAACCCCGGAGGATGAGTGGGCGGTGGCCGTCGTGGGCACGCGACGGGCCAGCGCCTATGGCCGTGAGGCGGCCCGCCGCCTGTCGGAGGATCTGGCGCGCAATCGTGTAACCGTCGTCAGTGGCCTGGCGCGCGGCATTGACGCGGTGGCGCATCGGGCCGCGCTGGAGGCGGGGGGGCGCACCATCGCCGTCCTGGGGTCGGGCGTGGATGTGATCTATCCCCCCGAGCATCGGCGTCTGGCCCAGTCGATCGCCGAGAATGGTGCCATCCTCTCCGAGTATCCGTTGGGCACCAGGCCGGAGGGGGGCAACTTCCCGCCGCGCAATCGGATCATCAGCGGCCTCTCCAAGGGGGTGATCATCGTGGAGGCGGGCGTGCGCAGCGGCGCGCTGATCACGGCGGACTTCGCGGCCGAGCAGGGACGTGATGTGTTCGCCGTTCCGGGAAGCATCTTCCAGCGCGGCAGCGTGGGCACGAATCGCCTGATCCAGGAGGGTGCCCATCCGGTGTTGTCGGCATCGGATGTCCTGGAGGCGCTGAACCTGGAACAGATCGCCGAGCAGGCGGAGATGCGGGCCGTCGTCCCCTCGGATCCCGCGGAGGAGCGGCTGATGGCCCATCTGGGCGCCGATCCGGTCCATGTGGACGATCTGGCCCAGGCGGCCGGGTTGCCCATCTCGGTCGTCTCCAGCACGCTGGCTCTGATGGAGCTGAAGGGGATGGTGCGGCAGGTGGGCGGCATGAACTACGTGTTGGCTCGGGAGACCGGCGTCGAGTACCGCATCGACTGAGTCGAGGAAGAGGGAGCATCTTTCGGGTTGCGTTGGGAATCTCTGTGCGAGGAGGGTGAAGATGTACTTTGTGATCTTGGCAGGCGGGGTCGGCAGCCGGCTGTGGCCGCGTAGCCGCCGGCAGATGCCCAAGCAATTCCTGAACATTACGTCGCCTGAACGCACCATGTTGCAGGAGACTTATGAGCGGGTGGCCGACATGGCGCCGGCAGATCACTTCGTCGTGGTCACATCCAAGGCATATGCGCCCACCGTGCGAGAGCAGTTGCCCGAGATCCCGGCCGAGAACGTGCTGGGCGAGCCCGCGGGGCGTGGCTCGGCCCCGGCCATCGGCGTGGCTGCCCTCTTCGTGCGTCGCCGGGATCCGGAGGCCGTGATGGCGTGCCTCTCCGCCGATCATTTCATCACCCGGACCGATGAGTTTCGGCGGGTACTGCGGGTGGCGGAGGCTGCAGCCCGGGAGGGGCACCTGGTCACGCTGGGCATCCAGCCGTCCTACGCCGAGACGGGCTATGGGTACATCGAGGGGGGGGATCCCCTGATGAAGGTGGACGGCGTGGAGGTTCGCCGGGCTGTGCGCTTCATCGAGAAGCCGAAGCGGGAGGATGCGCGGCGGTTCGTCGCCAACGGGAACTTCTATTGGAACGCCGGCATGTTCATCTGGAAGACCTCCACGATCCTCGACGCGTTCGCCCGCTATATGCCCGAGCTCTACGAGCAGCTCTTGAAGATCGAGAAGTTCTGGGATGAGACCGGCAAGGTCGGCGTGATCCCGGAGGAGCTCTGGCTACCCATCCAGTCGGAGACCATCGATTACGGGATCATGGAGAAGGCGGATAACGTAGCGGTGGTACCGGCCGACCTGGGGTGGAGCGATGTGGGAAGCTGGGCCACCTTGCTCGATCTGCTGCCTCCCTCCGACGACGGCGAGAACGTGGTCGTGGGACGGCATGTGGGGATCGAGACGCGCAACTCGTTGATCTACAGCCCCAAGCGACTGATCGCCACCGTGGGGCTGGAGAACATCGTCATCGTGGATACAGGCGACGCCATCCTGGTCTGCCCCAAGGATCGGGCGCAGGATGTGAAGCGGGTGGTCAAGTATCTCGAGGAGCAGGGGCTGTACGACGTGCTCTAGCTCGTTGCAGCGGGCCAGAGCGATCATCAGAGCCTATTGGGGCATTATGGGGACGAGATAAGCCATGACCGAGGAACACATCGAAGCGTATTGCGTCAAATGTCGCACCAAACGGGAGATGGCGGACCCGCAGCCTGTGTTCACGGAGGGCGGGAGGCCGGCCACCCGTGGGCGTTGTCCGGTGTGTGGGACGACGCTATTCCGCATGGGCAAGACCGCGGCGCATGCCGGTCTGGAGCCGCCACCGGCGACATCGACCTCGTCGTCCAAGCGGGGGACCCGGGCTCGCTCCTCCAAGGCGAAGCGCAAACGTAACGGGCCGCTGGTCATCGTCGAGTCGCCGGCGAAGGCGCGAACGATCAGCCGGTATTTGGGCCGGGAGTATACGGTGCGCGCTTCTGTGGGGCATGTGCGGGACCTGTTGCGCTCACAGTTGAGCGTGGACATCGAGAACGACTTCCGGCCCAAGTATCGGGTCCCCAATGAGAAGCGCCAGGTGGTGAAGGAGCTAAAGGAGGCGGTGCAGCAGGCCAGCGAGGTGTATCTGGCCACGGACCCGGACCGGGAGGGGGAGGCCATTGCCTGGCACCTGGTCGAGGCCACCGGGATCAAGCCCGAGCAGGTGCGCCGTGTGGTCTTCCACGAGATCACGAAGCCGGCCGTCGAGCAGGCGTTCGCCCATCCCCGGGGCATCAACATGGACCTGGTGAACGCCCAGCAGGCGCGGCGCATTCTGGACCGGCTGGTGGGCTACCAGATCAGCCCCCTGTTGTGGAAGCGCGTGCGCAACCGCACATCGGCGGGACGGGTGCAGTCGGTGGCCCTGCGCCTGGTCGTGGAGCGCGAGCGGGAGATCCAGTCCTTCGTGCCGGAGGAGTACTGGTCCATCGACGCGGAGCTGGCGCGCCAGGAGTCGCGAGGGCGCAAGCGGCGTCCCAGCTTCGTCGCCCGGCTGATCCGCATCCGAGGGCAGGAGGTGGATCTGAAGAACGAGGAGGACACGCGTCGGATCGTGCAGGAGCTGGAACGGTCCACATACGTCGTGTCCGCCGTGAAGCGCGGCCAGCGCCAGCGTAGGCCGTCTCCGCCGTTTACTACCAGCACGCTGCAACAGGAGGCCTCGCGCCGTCTGCGCTTCACCGCTCGTCGCACCATGGCCACCGCGCAGGCGCTTTACGAGGGGGTCGCCCTGGGCGGGGAAGGCAACGTCGGCCTCATCACCTATATGCGAACCGATTCCACATATGTCTCGCCTCTGGCGCAGCAGGAGGCCCGCCGTTTCGTCACCGAGCGGTATGGGGAGAACTACCTGCCGCCCAAGCCCCCCGTGTACCGCACCCGGGTCAAAGGGGCGCAGGAGGCGCATGAGGCTATCCGGCCCACCTCAGTGTTCCGCACGCCGGAGTCGGTGGCCCCCTACCTGACGCGGGACCAGCTCCGGCTGTACGACCTGATCTGGCGGCGGTTCGTCGCCAGCCAGATGGCCCCGGCGATCTACGACACCATGCGGGTGGATGTGGTGGCCGGGCCGGAGGAGGGGGATCGCCCCTACCTGTTCCGGGCCAGCGGGTCAGCTGTGCGCTTCCCGGGCTTCCTGGCGGTCTACGAGGAGTCCCGTGACGAGGATGCCCCGGCGGATCAGGAGGTTAAGCACCTGTTGCCACCGGTCGAGCAGGGGGAGGTGCTGGATCTGCTCCGGCTCATCCCCGAGCAGCACTTCACCCAGCCGCCGCCTCGCTATACGGAGGCGACGCTTATCCGCGCGTTGGAGGAGCACGGGATCGGGCGGCCCAGCACGTATGCGCCCATCATGTCCACTATCCAGCAGCGCGGCTACGTGGAGCGCATTGACCGGCGTCTGCATCCGACGGAGCTGGGGTTCATCGTGTGCGACCTGCTGGTCAAGCACTTCCCCGACGTGTTCGAGGTGGGATTCACGGCGCGGATGGAGAACGAGCTGGACCGCATCGCCGCCGGTGAGGCGGAGTGGGTCCAGGTGCTGCGTGACTTCTATGGGCCGTTCTCCCAGCGGCTGGCTCAGGCGCAGCGCACTATGGAGCACTATAAGATGGAAGATGAGCCCACCGGCGAGATGTGCGAGCTGTGTGGGCATCCCATGGTGGTCAAGTACGGCCGATATGGGAAGTTCATCGCCTGTAGCAATTATCCGGAGTGTCGGAACACCAAGCCGTTCCTGGTAAAGATCGGGGTCGCGTGTCCTAAGTGCGGCAGCGACCTGGTCGAGCGTCGTAGCCGACGAGGGCGCGTGTTTTACGGTTGCAGCGCCTATCCGAAGTGCGATTTCAGCACGTGGCGGCGTCCGCTTCCGACCCCTTGCCCGCGTTGTGGCGGGATGCTGGTGGTGGCCGGCAAGAAGACGGCGCGTTGCCTGCAATGCGAGGAGCAGTTCGCTCTAGATGAGGTGCAGAAGGTGCCGGCTGTGGAGACCGCCTGATGGGGGATGGGTGCATCGTGGCGACCGTTTCGGGGGATCTTGATCACGTAACGTATCCTTATCCTAGGAGAGAAGAGAGAGAGATGGAACAAGAGCGTGACCGATTCATCGAGCACCTGAAGGTGCAAAACCAGCCTGCCGACTTCGTGCTGCGGCAGGCGGAGCATTGGCTGGAGGAGTTCATCCAGTTTGCGCGCAGCGAGTATGTGACGACATGGGATGATGTGAGCGCGCCTTTGATCAAGCGATGGCAGGCGCAGTTGATCCGCATGGGGCATGATCGGCCGTCCATCAGCCATCATATGGCGACGCTGCATCAGCTCCTGGAGTACCTGGTTCGGGAGGGGCGTCTGGAGGAGAATCCGATGCGGCGCACCAACCTGCCGACCCAGCCGCGCCTGATCTTTGAGACGCTGGCTCCTGAGGAGGTGGCCCAGTTGCTGGCCACGCCGGATACCAGCACCCCGTTGGGGTTGCGCGACCGGGCGTTGCTGGAGCTGATGTACTGCGGCGGGCCTCGGGTCAGCGAGCTCATCTCGTTGAACGTGGGAGACGTGGACCTGGAGCGTATGCAGGTCACCGTCTGGCGGCAGACGCTGCGTCGTCAGATATTGCTGGACGAGGCCACCGCGCACACGCTGAGCGTCTACCTGCAGGCGGGGCGTCCCCACCTGGTGTCAGGGCGGGCATCCCCGGCCCTGTTCCTGAACTATCGGGGCGGTCGCATGTCCAAGATCGCCGTCAATCAGATGATCTCCCGGTACGCTCGGGCGGCCGGGCTCTCCCGCCGCATCACGCCGCAGATGCTGGCGCACACAATGGCCGCTCATCTGGTGGATGGTGCCGAGGGCTGGCGGCAGGTTCGTTCGCTGTTGAGCCCGCCGGACGGCGCCGTCTCCGGGGAGAGCGTGACTTCCACCACCGGTTGGGCGGAGGATTCCAACGGCGCCCATGGGCGCTGAGACCAAGGCACGAGGCGCGTTCATGCATCCACCATCTTCTCCTACAACCGATCCCCGGCTCAGCGCGTCACGGTTGGCCAGACTACGGAAGGTGCTGCAGGATCGTGATCTGACCGGGGCGTTCATCAGCCAGCCGGAGAATCGCCGGTACCTGAGCGGGTTCACCGGCTCGTCGGGGTGGCTGCTCATCACCCAGGACGAGGCGTTGTTGATCACGGACTTCCGGTACTGGCAACAGGTGGAGCGCGAGGCGCCCCACTTTGAGCTGGTCCGCCTGACCGATCGCATGGATGACCTGATGCCCGATCTGGTGGACCGGTTGGGAGAGGGGCGTGTCGGGTTCGAGTCGACCCATATCACCGTGGACCAGCATCGCCGCTGGATGGCGGGCGAGGGTCCGGTCACCTGGGTGGCGGAGAAGGATCTGGTGGAGCCTCTGCGCGCCGTCAAGGATGAGGCGGAGATCGAGATCATCCGGCGGGCCGCCGCGTTGGCGGATGAGGCGTTGGCCTACGGGCTGAGCCAGGCGCGGCCCGGCATGTCGGAGCGCGAGCTGGCCTGGCTGCTGGAGCGGTACATGCGCGAGCACGGGGCGGAGGCCGTCGCCTTTGAGCTGATCGTGGCGGGGGGACCCAACGGCGCTTTGCCGCACGCGCACGCCGGCGACGAGCCGCTGCCCGCGGGCCAGCCGATCGTCATTGACATGGGCGCCCGGGTGGATGGCTACTGCTCCGATCTCACACGCACCGTCTGCCTGGGCGAGCCGGCGGATCCCAACACCTTCTGGACCGTTTACAACACCGTGCAATCCGCTCAGCAGGCGGCGCTGGAGCGCATCCGGCCCGGGATGACCGGCGTGGAGGCCGATGCCATCGCCCGTGAGGTCATCGAGCGAGCCGGTTATGGGGATGCCTTCGGACACTCGCTGGGGCATGGCGTCGGCTTGGCGGTGCACGAGCGCCCGCGTCTGGGTCGTCTGTCCGAGGATCGGTTGGAGCCGGGCATGGTGGTCACCGTGGAGCCGGGCGTTTACCTGCCGGGGTGGGGCGGCGTACGGATTGAAGATCTGGTCGTCATCCGGGAGGAGGGGGTGGAGCTGCTCTCTCAGGCCCCCAAGGAACCGATCGTGTACGGCCAATGGTGATGTGACCCCGACCGTCGCGTTGGGGGAAGGAGCGCATCATGCGTGGGGCGAACTATCCTGCCTACGTGGTGTTAGCCGCACTGTTGATCGGCCTTCTCATCGGTTGGTGGGTCATCGGCTGGTGGCTGTGGCCGGTGGAGTGGACGGACGCGTTGCCCGTGGACCTGGCGCCGGAGTATCGCCAGACGTATGTGCTGGGCGTGGCGTATACGCTGCAGGCGACTCGCGATGTCGACCGGGCCCGCCAGGCGCTGAGCACATTTGGCACGCCGGAGCAGCAGAGCAGGGTGTTGGCCGAGGTGCTGGAGGGCGCCTCCCCAGAAGACGCCGACGTCCTGATGGAGATGTATCGAGAGCTGGGGCTGCCCCCCATCGCCGCCAGGGAGGTGACCCCGGCGGGCGCGAGGTCCCCGCTGCGGTCGTTGGTGATCGCCCTGGTCGCCGTGTTGGCGGTCGGCCTGCTGGGTCTGTTGGGCCTCGCCGCCTACAATTGGGGCCGCAGGGCTTCCCTGGCCCGCCCGAACTTCCCGAAGCCCACGGGATTGGCCGATATGTTCAGGGAACGCCTGCGCTCCCTCTCGCAGAAGCTTCCCTCGCCGTCCGTCCCATCGGCCGGGCAGCCGTCCGAGGGGCGGGACCCCGGGGTGAGGCCGTTGGACATCTTCACCCTCACCTTCCAGCAGGGGATCCCTGATTACACGGAGAGCTTCAATCTGAGCGCTCCGGACGGCAGCGGCTACCTGGGCGAGTGCGGGATGGGGGTCGCGGAGACGCTTGGGGGGGATGACAACAAGGTCACGGCGTTGGAAGTGTGGCTGTTTGACAAGAAGGACATCCGCACCCAGGCCTACGTCCTGTTGAGCGAGTACGCTCAGGGCGATGCGACTCTGCGGACCCGACTGGAGCGCCGGGGCAGGGTCATCCCGGCCCAGCCGGGGCAGCAGTTCGTGATCGAGAGCCAGTCGATGCGGTTGGTCGGCGAGGTGCTCACCGTGTCCTATGCTGATGGGGACGCCCCACCGTCGTCCGTCTTCCGAGAGGTGGAGGTCAACCTGGCCGTCTATCTCAAGGAGAAGGGCGGGGAGTAGGGAGGCGTTTTTCCCCGAGGCGTGACGGGGGACGCGGGGCTCCGGCTGCGGTCAGGCCCGTGTCTCCGGGTCGAACAGCTTCCGGTATTCGTCCAGGGCGTATCGGTCCGTCATCCCGGCGATGTAGTCGCAGACGATACGATGGATCCCCTCCGGCTCCTCCTCGGCGCGCGCCAGCGTCTCCCGGGGAAGCTGGGTGGGCTCCTCCACGTACGCGTAGAAGAGGTCGCTGAGCAGGCGACGCGCCTTCTGCGTCATGCGCATCACCCGGTAGTGCCGGTAGAAGTGCTCCATGAGGAACTGACGTAGCTCCTGGTTCTTCTCCTCCATCTCTTGGGAGAACCCCGCGACGTTGCTCCCCAGCGCGCGGAGCTCCTCCACGGATTGCACGCCGCTCTCCCTCAGCCGTCGCGTCGTCTCCTCCAGCGCGGCCGTCACCTCGATGCCCACCAGCCGTCGGATCGCGCGGTGGCGCAGCATGACGTCGATGGGGCGGTCCGGGGGCTCGCCGAGCGAGCGCATGACGTCCTGCCAGATGGCCAGCTCCTGTACATCCCCGGGGTGCAGCAGGCCGGCTCGCAGCCCGTCATCCAGATCGGAGGTGCTGTAGGCGATCTCATCGGCCAGGTTGGCGATCTGGCATTCCAGCGTGCCCGCCTTCTCCGGCTCGTATCCGGCCGCGTTGGCGACGTCATAGTCGGTGTCGTGCTTGACCAGCCCCTCGCGCACCTCATAGGTCAGGTTGAGGCCCGGGAAGTCGGGGAATCGGCGCTCCAGCTTTTCGACGACGCGCATGGTCTGGCGCTGATGGTCGAAGCCGCCGTGCTCTCGCATGCACTCGTTCAGCGTCGCCTCGCCCGTGTGCCCGAAGGGGGGATGTCCCAGATCGTGGGCCAGGCAGATGGCCTCCACCAGATCCTCGTTGGCCCCCAACGCCCGGGCCATGGTGCGGCCGATCTGCGCCACCTCGATGGTATGCGTCAGCCGGGTGCGGTAATGATCCCCCTCGTAATAGACGAACACCTGCGTCTTGTAGGCCAGCCGGCGGAAGGCCGTCGTGTGGATAATGCGGTCACGGTCCTTTTGGAATGCGGTGCGATAGGGGTGTTCGTCCTCCGGGACGACGCGACCCCGGGTGTCGCCGCTTTTCATCGCGTAGGGCGCCAACATCTCGCGCTCTCGCTGCTCAAGAAGCTCTCGGGAAAGCACCGTTGCCCTCCTTTCCCGCTCTGTATGTGCCCATCGTGGCCTCAGGCCGAATCCGCCCCCTCGTCGTCGATCAGCCCGTAGTCGCTCAGATAGTCCAGCTGTTCCTCGAAGGTGTCGAAGTAGGTCAGATCGATCTCCTCGAACTCCCCGGGGTTCTCCGGGTTGGTGTGGGTCTCCTCCAGGATGCGATCCACCACCCGCTCCAGGTCCTCTGGGGATATCTCGGGCACGCGCAACACGTTCGACCGCTCCAGCCGCCCCTCCGGGGATAGCTGGACCGTGTAACTGATCATCTCCAGCAGGCCGTCCTCCCTCTGCTTGGCCAGCACCCGGTGCTCCAGATGGACGTGGCGGCCCGCGGCGGGGCGGAAGAAGTACAGTCGGTACAGCTTCTCCCCCGGGCGCATGCGCAGCAGGGCGCCGTCGCTCATGGGGTTGAAGAGCAGGTGCGCCTCCTTCTCGCTCATGGCGTGACCTCCCGCGACTTGGCCGGTGACAGCGGGGCAAATTTGGGCTGGCGCTCCAGGAAGTAGGCGACGTGGGTGAAGCCGGCGGCGATGGCCTGTTGCCGGGCGGTCTCCAGGCCGCGGCCGAGCTGATAGAGATGGTGCGTATCCGATCCGATGGTGATCGCCCGGCCTCCCATCTGGCGGTAGCGGCGCAGGATATCCAGCCCGGGGAACGGCTCCTGCGGCGGCTGGAACAGCCCCGACGTGTTGATCTCGATGGCAGTGTCCGTGGCGACGGCGGCCGCCAGCACCGCGTCGATCTCCTCGGCCAGGGCCGACGCGTCAAAGGGCCCATAGGCGAGCGTCCCGTAGCGCTTCACCAGATCCAGGTGGGCCAGGCCGTCGAACAGGCCGGTGGCGGCGGCCCGGCGTACCTCCTCGAAGTAGGGGCGATAGGCCTCCTGCGGGGTGCGGTGCCGGGCCCAGGCTGCCATGGACGCCTGCTCTGGCACCATCACCCAATCGTGCTTGCCGTCCAGGATGTGCACCGAGCCCAGAACGAAGTCGAAGGGCCATCGCTCCAGCCAACGGGCGATCTCGTCTTCCCGCCCGGTTTGATAGCATACCTCGATGCCTGCGCCAATGGTCAGGCGGCCGCGGAATCGCGTCCTCGCCGCGTCGACCTCCCGGAAGAAGGCCTCCGGCTCGAAGTACCGGTATCCGGAGTCCCTGGGGTCCAGATCCAGGTGCTCCGTGAAGCAGATGTAGGCGAGCCCCATTTCCACGGCGCTTTGGCACACCTCCATGATGGAGGTGCGGGCATCCGGGGAGTGCGTCGAGTGGATATGGCTATCGCTCAGAAAGACCTTCCCGTTCCTTCTCTCTTCCTGATTCATCTCCTCGCGTCCGATCCATCATCTTCCCGATTCACGTGCAGAGCCGTCCGCCGTGGTTCTGGCGCGGAGGCTCTGCGCATCTCGGCTGGAGTCTACCACGCAGGGGGGAGCTGAGCAAATGATGCTCATCTGCCCGCGCGCCCGAGATCTTCTCCGGATTGCACGCGACTTTCCGCATGAATGGAGGATGCTTCACGCTTGTTTGACCCCTCGTTTCGTTTGTGCTATACTCGATCCGAATCTGGCAGAGGCGAGGAGCTTGCACTTCTGGCTTTCTTCCCTGTTCGTGGTTGACCTTCTCATAAGGATCCCTCCATTACCGTAGCCTTCACTCTTTTGGACTGATCATCGGCGGTGTTGTGCCGCCTTCCGTTTGAGGAAACTCCTCCAGCCGAGAGTGGAGATCGCCGGCTGTGGCTGAGGTGGAGTCGGGCCGGGTGGCCCGCAGTTTGTTTTCGCTCGCCGAAAGAAGATCTGTGGAGGTGTAGCCCCATCGTCCCGAATCCGGCCTGGGCAGCCCCGTCCGGCCTTTACGCCGGCTAGACCGCGTACGGTATCCCTCTTCAATTTACCCTGTAAAGGAGGAGAATCATGCGACGGCATTGGCCTGTCATCGCCTTGCTGATCGTGGCCGCCTTGATTTTGACGGCCTGTCCCTCAGCCACGCCGGAAAAGGTGGTCGTCAAAGAGACGGTCGTCGTCACGAAGGAAGTCCCCGTGACGGTTGAGAAGATCGTTGAGCGCGTGGTGGAGGTCACCCCCGAGGTGACGCCTGCGCCGGAGGAGCTCAGCGGGACGCTCGTCGTCGGACGGGGCGGCGATTCGGTCATCCTGGATGCGGGTCCGGCCACGGACGGCGAGTCCTGGCGTGTGATCTGCGAGGTCATGGAGCCCCTGGTGCGCCTGGAAGGCACCTCGACCAAGCCCATCCCCTGGCTGGCGGAGTCCTGGGAGACCGAGGATAGCCAGACCTGGACGTTCCACCTGCGCAAGGGGGTGAAGTTCCACAACGGCGATCCCTTCAACGCTGAGGTCGTGAAGTGGAACATTGACCGCTGGCGCGATCCCGACAACCCCTACCGCTTCGGCCGCACCTTCGAGTACTATGACGCCGAGTTTGGCAAGGATCTGGCCATCGAGGAAGTGAACGTCATCGATGAGTACACCGTCCAGATCAAGCTGGCGCAGCCTTCGGCGGTGCTCCTGGCCAAGCTCTCGCTGTGTGGCGTCTTCTCCATGAACAACCCGAGGGTGGTCGAGGAGCAGGGCGACAAGTACGGTACGGCCGCCGGCACGATCGTGGGCACGGGCCCCTTCAAGTTCGTGGAGTGGGTTCCCGACGACCACATCACCCTGGAGCGCAACAACGAGTGGTGGGGCGGCCCGCCGCGGCTGGCGCGCATCATCTTCCGCTCCATCCCCGATAACTCCGCCCGCTTCGCCGAGCTGAAGGCGGGCACCATCCACACCGGTGACTTCGCCCAGACGGACCTGCCCGCGGCCGAGGAGGATCCGGACATCAACGTCTACTTGCTGCCGGCCCTGAGCACGGGCTACATCGCGTTCCAGCAGTGCACGCCGCCCTTCGACAAGCTGGAGGTGCGCCAGGCCGTGGCCCACGCCGTGAACTGGGGTGCCCTGATCGAGCCGTTCTACGGCAAGTACGGCCAGCTGGCGGGCTCCTTCCAGCCGCCGCCCATCCTGGGGCACAACCCGGACATCAAGCCGTACGAGTACAATCCCGAGCTGGCCAAGGAGCTCCTGGCGAAGGCCGGGTTGCCGGACGGCTTTGAGACCGACTTCTGGTACATCCCGGTCATCCGCGGCTACTTCCCCGACTCCAAGGCGATCGGTGAGGCCATCGCGGCGGACCTGGCCAAGGTCGGCATCCGGGTGAACCTGAAGACGGAGGACTGGGGCGCCTACCTGGAGGACCGCAACGAGGGTAAGTTCCCCATGTGGATGCTCGGCTGGGGCTCCGACAACGGCGATCCCGATAACTACCTGGGCTGGCACTTCAGCCATCCGGTCGGGCAGCCGAAGAAGGAGGACTGCTACAACAACGATCGTGTGGCGGAGCTCCTGATCCAGGGTCGGATCGAGGCGGATCCCGCCAAGCGCGAGAAGATCTATCAGGAGGCCGAGCTGTTGATCCACAACGACGTCGCTCGTATCCCGGTCGTGTGGGTCAAGGGCACGGCGGTCTTCCGCAAGGAAGTGAAGGGGTACATCCCCGTCGTCTTCCGCTCCTGGTACGAGCATCTGTGGATCAGCAAGGAGTGATCTGATCCCTGCGCTTCGCTTGCCGGGCCGGGGGGAGGCCTCCGGCCCGGCAATTCTTATGCCTGAGGAGGGTGCGTTTTGGGACGGTACATCGCTCGTCGGTTGCTGGCCCTGATCCCTGTGCTTTTGGGCGTCTCCCTGTTGGTTTTCTCGTTAATCCGCTTGATCCCCGGGGACCCGGTGACCGTCATGCTGGGCGAGCGCGCGCGCGTGGAGGACATCGAGCGCGTGCGCGAGGAGATGGGGTTCAACCGCCCCGTGTACATCCAGTATCTGGAGTGGCTGTCGCGCGTGCTGCGGGGGGACCTGGGGAAGTCGATTATCAATCGCACCCCCGTGATGAGCGAGCTGAAGCAGCGACTGCCTGCCACCATCGAGATGGTCGTCGCGAGCATGTTCCTGGGGGTGACGATCGGCATCGGCATCGGCATCTTATCGGCCATCAAACCCAATTCCTGGCTGGACATTCTTTCCATGTTCGGCGCGTTGGTGGGCGTGTCCATGCCCATCTATTGGCTGGCGCTGGTGTTGATCTACGCGCTGGCCGTGAACCGAAAGATCTTTCCACCGAGCGCTCGGCTGGATGTGGAGCTGACGGTGGTGCGTCATACGGGCTTTATGTTGATTGATACGCTCTTAATGCGTGATTTCAAGCTCTTCCTGAACGCCGTCTGGCATCTGATCCTGCCCAGCATCGTGCTGAGCACGGTGATCATGCCGATCCTGGCCCGGCTGACCCGCTCCAGCATGTTGGAGGTGTTGCGGCAGGATTACGTGCGCACCGCGCGGGCCAAGGGGCTGCGCGAGCAGGCCGTCATCATCCGGCACGCGCTGAAGAACGCCCTGCTGCCGGTGGTAACGGTGGTCGGGTTGCAGCTGGGCGGCTTGTTAGGGGGCGCCTTGCTCACGGAGACGATCTTCTCCTGGCCGGGCATGGGGCTGTGGACGTATCGGGCGATCCTCAGCCGGGATTATCCGATCGTCCAGGGGGCCGTGCTCGTCAGCGCCACGATCTATGTGTTCGTGAACCTGATCGTTGATATCTCCTATGCGTATCTCGATCCGCGCATTCGTTATCAGTGAACCCTGTCCAATGTGGGTGATTCTCTATGACTGTTGATGCTCCTACAACGCAGGCCCTTCTCCCGGATCTGACGCCGCGCCGCTCTCGCGGCCTGTTCATCGACGCGTGGCATCGGCTGCTTTCCAGTTGGAATGGGCGTGTGGGGCTCGTCATCGTCCTGCTGACGGTGATCGTGGGGATTGGGGCCCCTATCGTCGACCCGTATGACCCGAGGATCGACTCCAACCTGGCGGAATCCCGGCATCCTCCCTCGTGGGAGCATCCCTTTGGCACGGATCGGCTGGGGCGAGATATCTTCCGCCGCATCATACACGGCACCCGCATCTCGCTGACCATCGGCTTCCTGGTGGTGTTCGCCTCCGGCTCCGTGGGGACGGTGCTGGGCCTGGTGGCGGGATACTTTGGCGGTTGGGTGGACTCGTTCATCATGCGGGTGGTCGATGTGCTGCTGGCCTTTCCGGCCATCCTGCTGGCCATCGCCATTGTGGCCGTGCGCGGCCCTGGCCTGACCAACACCATGATCGCCGTCTCCGTGGTGGGGGTGCCCGGATACGCTCGCGTGGTGCGCTCCATGGTCCTCTCCATTCGGGAGCGGGACTATGTGGAGGCGGCGCGGATGGTCGGGGTGACCGACCTTCGTATCATGTTCCGGCACATCCTGCCCAACAGCTTCTCCCCGATCATCGTGCAGGCGACGCTGGGCGTGGGCGGCTCCATCCTCTTCGCCGCCGCGTTGGGCTTCCTGGGGCTGGGCGCGCAGCCTCCCCTGCCGGAGTGGGGGGCCATGATCGGCGATGGCATCCCGTTCCTGCGCCAGTCGCCACACATGGTGTTCTTCCCCGGCATGGCGATCATGATCACCGTGTTGGGGTTCAACCTGCTGGGGGACGGGTTGCGGGACGCGTTGGATCCTCAAATGCAGATATAGGATGTGAGGCCCCGGCAGGGTAGCGCTGTGCTGAGTCGTTGCCGGGCGCATAGGGAGCGGCCGTTCGCCGGCGGAAGGCGGTCGAATGGCCGCTTTTTGTGTGAGCGTTTTCGGAGAGGAGAGCTCATGATGCAGGATCGTGATGTGATGATGGAGCGGGAGCGCCGCATGGTCGGCGAGATCTACACGTCGGACGCGGCCTATCGCCATCTGCTGGCGTTGTGCGATGATTGTGGTCATCGCTTCACCGGCTCCCCGGGCGAGGCCCGGGCCGTCTCGTTCGTGCTGGAGAGGATGCGGGCCTATGGCCTGGGAAACGTGCGCACGGAGGAGGTCCCCCTCACCGGCTGGAAGCGTGGGGATGCCCGCCTTGAGGTGTTGGATCGTGACGGGCTCCATCTCGAGACGCTGGCGCTGCCCTACTCCCCCGCCGGCCGCGTCGAGGCGGAGCTGCTGGACCTGGAGTCGGCGGTGCCGGAGGCGATCTCGGCGCGAGCCGATGAGAT
This sequence comes from Chloroflexota bacterium, assembly GCA_013152435.1. NCBI lineage: Bacteria > Bacillati > Chloroflexota > Chloroflexota bacterium. Next base: position 25,066 of record JAADGJ010000020.1, read on the forward strand.
CAAAGGGAAGATCGTGCTGGTCTCCAGCGCCAATCCGCCGATGTACAGGCGCCCCGTGCACCGTATGGAGAAGTATAGTCGCGTGGTCCAGGCGGGGGCGGTGGGCTTTGTGTTCGTGGGGGACGAGCCCGGCCAGCTCATTCAGACGGGCAGCCTGCCCGCGGGCGCCTCGATCCCCGGGGTGGGAGTGAGCCGGGAGACGGGCGCCGCGATCAGGCGGGCGCTGAAGTCGGGGCCGATGCGGGTTCGCCTGACCGTGGGGGGAGAGGCGCACCCCGTTGTGGCCCACAACGCGGTGGGGGAGATCCCCGGCGAACGGCCCGGGCCGTGGCTGATCGTGGGCGCTCACCTGGATAGCCACGACATCTCCCCGGGCGCCGACGATAACGCCTCCGGCGTGGCGGCGGTGTTGGAGGCCGCCCGCGTCCTGGCGATGGAGGGGCCACTCCCCCTGCCGGTGCGGGTCATCTTCTTCACCGGCGAGGAGTTGGGCCTGTTGGGCGCTTATCAGTATGTGGATGCGCATCAGGCGGAATTGGCGGACGTGCGCTTCGTCCTGAACCTGGATACGGTGGGAGGAAGGGGCCAGTTGGCCGTCCTTCTTCAGGGGTGGCCGGAATTGCTACCCCGCCTGCGGGCGCAGGTGCAAGAGGTGAATCCGGAGGGCATGGTAGCCGACCGTCTGGTCCCCTATTCGGATCACTTCCCCTTCGCGGTGCAGGGGATCCCATCGGCAGCGGTGGCCGTCTGGCGGGGTGGCGGGGGCGGCCGAGGATGGGGGCATACCACGGCCGACACGGTGGATAAGGTCTCCCCGGCGAGCCTGCAGGCCGCTG